>JBFLWC010000031.1:0-5104 GCA_040758415.1 Bacteroidota bacterium
AATGGTCATTAGTCATTGGTTATTAATAGATTTTTTGCCAATGGTTTTTATGTATGCGTTTAATTTTATATGCAAAAGATCAAGACGATTGGTTAAATCTTGGAAAACATCTTCCGGAATCAGTTTTCTATTTGTAACCATGTTTTTGTTTCGAATAAAGATACTCTTGAAAAATAACAAAAATCCAAAATTCAAAAACCCAAATTCAAAATCCAAAAAAAAGTTTTGAATTTTGTTCCGCCAAATGACTGATGACGAATGACTAAATTGTAATACCCTAATCAATTTCATATATTTTCGCACCAAAAATAAAGAAGTATGATTAACATCCGCAATTTTTGCATAATTGCCCATATAGATCACGGTAAATCAACAATCGCAGATTGTCTTCTCGAATTTACGCACACCATCTCACAGCGCGAAGCGAAAGAACAATTGTTAGATAGTTTAGACCTCGAAAGAGAACGTGGCATCACAATTAAATCACACGCCATTCAGATGAAATACGAGGCAAGAGACGGACAAACTTACACTCTCAACTTAATTGATACGCCCGGGCACGTTGACTTTTCCTATGAAGTATCGCGTTCGCTTGCTGCTTGTGAAGGCGCGATTCTTGTAGTTGATGCTGCACAGGGAGTTGAGGCACAAACAATTAGTAATCTTTACATGGCAATTGATGCCGGACTCGAAATAATTCCGGTTGTAAACAAAATTGATTTGCCAAGTGCAATGGTTGGTGTAGTTAAAAAACAAATTGTAGATTTGATAGGGTGCAAAGATGAAGAAATAATTTCTGTAAGTGCCAAAGAAAGAATTGGTATTGAAGAAATTCTTGAAGCAATCGTAAAAAAAATTCCTTCACCCCAAGGAGATGAAAACGCACCACTGCAAGCGCTGGTATTCGATTCAATCTTCGATTTATACCGCGGTGCAGTTGCTTACATTCGTCTTTTTAATGGTGTCATCAAAGAAAAAGATGAAATAAAATTTTTTGTGAACGATAAAAAATACCTTGCCGAAGAAGTTGGAACATTGCGTTTGGGAAGAATCCGCACTGGTGAACTACGTGCAGGGAACGTTGGTTATTTAATTGCCGGAGTAAAAGACGTTCACGATACGAAGGTGGGTGATACTGTTACTCATTTACACAAAGGCGCAGAGTTTCCCCTTCCGGGTTACAAAGATATTAAGCCGATGGTTTTCAGCGGGCTGTATCCTACAAACTCTGATGATTACGAGGACTTGCGCGAAGCATTAGAAAAATTTCGGCTAAATGATTCTGCATTAAATTACCAGCCGGAAACTTCTGCAGCGCTGGGTTTCGGTTTTCGATGCGGTTTTCTTGGAATGCTTCATATGGAAATTGTACAAGAACGTTTGGAGCGCGAATACAGTCAGTCAATTGTAACAACTCTTCCTAACGTTGAGTATTGGGTCTTCAAGAAAAGTGGAGAAAAAGTAATTGTTGATAATCCTTCCGATATGCCGGCAGTGGGAGAAATAGAGCGTGTTGAAGAACCGTATGTCAAAGCGCAAATTGTAACTCCAAGTGAATATGTCGGGAACTTAATGCAGCTTGCTATTGAAAAAAGAGGTGTATATAAAAATACAACGTATATTGACCCGACACGCGCTGATATTGAATTTGAGTTTCCGCTTGCTGAAATCATCTTTGATTTTTATGATAAGTTGAAATCCATATCGCGCGGTTATGCTTCGTTTGATTATGAGTTTACCGGCTACCGTGAGAGTGATTTAGTGAAGATTGATATTCTTTTGAACGGAGAAAAAGTTGATGCGCTTTCAATTATCTGTCACGAAAAAAAATCGTACAGCTGGGGAACTAAAGTTTGTTCTAAACTCAAAGATTTAATTCCACGCCAGATGTTTGAAATTGCAATTCAAGCAGCGATTGGATCAAAAGTAATTTCGAGGACGAACGTGAAGGCAATGAGAAAAAATGTGCTTGCAAAATGTTACGGTGGCGATATTACAAGAAAGAGAAAACTTCTAGAGAAGCAGAAAGAAGGGAAAAAACGGATGAAGCAAGTAGGCAATGTAGAAATTCCTCAAGAAGCGTTTTTGGCAGTATTACAAATTGATGAGTAAAAGCGATCAGCGATTAGCTGTTAGCTATGAGATAAAAATTTGTTTGTATTTCGTTCTGCCTAAGGCGGATATAAATTCTCAATTATCAATTAGCAATTCTCAATTAATCATGGATTGTTATGCCATTGTTCAATAAAGAAAAAAACAAAGAGAAAATTACAGAGGCACAAAAGAAGATAGCAAAAACACCGGGGCAAAAATTTATTGAGTTCTGGAAAAATCTTCTGTTTGCAGCTGTTGCCGCATTTTTAATAAAGACTTTTTTGATAGAAACATCTCGTGTTCCAACCGGCTCGATGGAAAAAACAATTTGGATTGGAGATTTTCTGTTTGTAAATAAATTTATCTACGGGTCGTCCTCGCCGCGCAATGTTCCATTCACAAATATTTCGCTTCCCTATTTTCAGATGTTTTCAATCAGAGAACCCGAGCGGGGCGATATTGTTGTGTTTGAATATCCCGGTGATAGAGACGAGTTGATTCCGCTAGAAATTAATAATTACGTTAAACGATGCATTGGTGTTCCTGGCGATACAATAGAAATTGTTGACAAAGTTGTTTTTGTAAATGGCAAAGAAGCATACCGCCCTCCGCAGATTCAATATATTAATAATTATGTAACTCCAAAAGGGATTGTAAATCCGCGCATCTTTCCGAAGGGCAGCAGCTTCAACGAAGATAATTACGGACCGATTGTCATTCCTAAAAAAGGTGATACAATCAATTTGACTTTGGATAATGTTGAACAGTGGCGGACAATTATTGATCGTGAATTCGGCAAACGTGTTATTACGGTTGATGGCAATCAAATTATGATTGAAGGTAAACCGGTCAAATCATATTCTCTAAAACAGGATTATTTTTTTATGATGGGAGATAACCGGGACGACAGCGCAGACAGCCGTTTCTGGGGATTTGTTCCGCGCGATAAAGTTGTTGGTCAGGCACTTATGATTTATTGGTCGTGGGATCCCAGTATTCCATTTTCTGATTTCATAAATCTTCTCGGTTCAATCCGTTTGGGAAGAATTGCAAAATTAGTTCATTGAGTTTTAATTGAGGAGATAATGAAGAAACTACTACTTATTCTTCTGCTTTTTACTTGCGCTTTTACTATTTCGGCTCAAGAGAAATTTTTTATTTATTTCAAAGATAAAGGCGTTCCATCTACAACCGCTCTTCAAAAATCATCTCCCTTATTTAAGGTTGCAGAGCAAACACTCTCCTTAAAAGCTATCGAAAGAAGAAAACAAGTAATGGGCGAAGATAATTATGTTACGTTTGAAGACATTCCGCTAAATGAAAATTATCTTCGTCAAGTTGAAACACTCGGTGTTAAAATTGAAAATCGTCTCAAGTGGTTTAGCGCAGTTACTTCTTATCTGAATGACGACCAGCTAAGACAAATTAAGAATCTTCCTTTCGTTGAAAAAGTTGAGAGGGTTCGTGTTTTTAAGTCAAGAAGAGATGAAAAGAATTTGATTGAAGCGTCAGATGAAGGTTCAACCAAGTCTCTTAACAAAATTCAATTTCCCAACGGGCTTAATTACGGACCATCGCTAACGCAGGCAGAATTATCCGAGATCCCATCGGTTCACGAGCTTGGAATAACAGGTAAAGAAGTTTTGGTAGGAATACTCGATACTGGTTTTCGCTGGAAGTCGCATCCGGCAATAAAAAATACAAATGTAGTTGCTGAAAAAGATTTTATTCAGAAAGATGATATAACGGAGAACCAGTTTGGTGATGCAACAAATCAAGACAGTCATGGCACTTCAGTTCTTTCAATCATTGCAGGAAATGCGCCTGGCAGTTTAATAGGTCCTGCCTTCGGTGCCAGCTACATTCTCGCAAAAACAGAGTATGTTCCAACCGAAACAAAAGTGGAAGAAGATAACTATGCAGCGGCTTTAGAATGGATGGAAAGTTTAGGAGTTGATTTAACAACCAGCTCGCTTGGCTATAGTGAATTTGATGCGCCGGATCCATCTTACACTTATACTAATTTGAATGGCAAAACCACAATTGTTGCTAAAGCTGCAAACCTTGCTTTCGAAAGAGGCATATCAACTTTTACTGCAGCCGGCAACGAAGCTGCATCTAATTGGGGAAGAAATGAAGGAGGAAATTCATTTGGTAAAATTATTTCTCCTGCCGACGCATTAGATATTATTGCCGTTGGTGCTGTTTCTTCTAATAACTTGGTTACAAATTTTAGCAGCCGCGGTCCAACTTCAGATGGAAGAATAAAACCCGAAGTTGTTGCAATGGGTTCGAGTGTTGTAAATGCAACTGCCGGAACAACATTATATAATTACGGCGCCGGAACTTCATTTGCTACCCCGATTGCAGCGGGTATTGGTGCTCTTCTTAAATCGGTTTATCCTCATTTAACAAATCGGCAAATAAGAAAAATATTTATTGAATGCGGTGATAATTCTGCTAATCCAAACAACGATAGAGGATACGGATTAATATCTGCAAAAAGAGTAATTGCCTACCCTAACCTCGGCAAAGAAAATAATACGTTCAAACTAAATAAAATTTTTATAGGTGCAGCAAATTTACTTTCATCTACTGTACGTTTGAATTACAAAATAGGCAGCTCAACGATCCAAAGTGTTCCAATGAATTACGATGGTGTATTTAAGTACGATTACGTATTACCGTCTTCGATAGATGGAGATCAGTTTGAATTTTATTTTACGTATCAAGCTAACGGTGCTACAGTTCGCGAGCCTGCAAACGGCAATTACAAATTTTCATACGGAAGTTTGAACATAAGCAATGTAACTTCGGTGGCGGGTAGAACCGAACTTCCTATGCAATTCAATCTTTTTCAAAATTTTCCAAACCCGTTTAATCCGGAAACGGTTATAAGTTGGCAGATAGCGGTAAACAGTTATGTAACATTAAAAGTTTACGACCTACTTGGTAGAGAAGTTGCAACGCTTGTAGATGAAAAAAAAGCTCCAGGCAATTACGAAGTGAA
>JBFLWC010000032.1:0-2486 GCA_040758415.1 Bacteroidota bacterium
TATTATCTAACGCGTTCGCAGCCGCCGTTTTTAACTTCACTAGCATTAGCTGTTTACAATAAATTGCCGAAAAATAGTGAAAGCAAAAAATGGCTTGGAAAATTACTCGGTGCCTGCATAAAAGAATATAAAACGGTTTGGTTGAATGAACCCAAATTAACTCCAAATAAATTGAGTCGTTATTACGAAACCGGGATCGGTTTGGCACCTGAAACGGAACTCACTCATTTTGATTCAATCCTAGAACACTTTGCAGAAAAAGCGGGAATCCCGATCAGGGAATACTATAAAAAATATTTAAACAGAGAAATCATTGAACCCGAAATAGAAGAATTTATTAAACATGATAGAAGTATTAGAGAGTCCGGTCACGATACATCTTATCGGCTTTATAAAGTAAGCGCGAATTTAAATACGGTCGATTTAAATTCACTGCTTTACAAATATGAGATTGATATTGCTAACATTATTAAAAATGAATTTGACAACCGCTTTGTTTCTTATGATGGAACAATTGAAAACAGCGAATCTTGGCTTAAAAAAGCCCAAGAAAGGAAATCAATAATTAATAAATTAATGTGGAATGAAGAAAAAGGATTTTTCTTCGATTACAATTTTGTAAAAGGAGAGCAGACTTTTTTTGAAAGTGCAACCGCTTTCTATCCATTGTGGACAAAACTTGCAACGCAGCAACAAGCCGATCTTCTTGTACAAAAAGCTTTGCCTCTTTTGGAATTTGCCGGCGGTGTTGCGGGTTCATCAAAGAAATCTGTTGGAATTATAAACGACGAAAAGCAGCAGAAACAGTGGGATTATCCAAACGGCTGGCCTCCGCATCAAATATTAATCTGGGAAGGACTAAAAAATTACGGTTATGATAAAATAGCCGAAAGGCTTGTTTATAAGTGGCTTTATGTAATTTTAAAAAACGCTGTTGAATATAACGGAACAATTCCGGAAAAATATGATGTCGTTTTGCGCTCTCATAAAGTATTTGCAGAATACGGAAACGTGGGTACCGAATTTGACTATATAAGCCGTGAAGGTTTCGGTTGGATGAACGCTTCCTTTAAAGTTGGGCTTACAATTTTACATGATGAATTGAAAAATAATTTAAATAAACTTACTCCGCCGGAGAGTATTTTTAGATATTAAAGTTATCTCATTTGTTTTGCAAACGTAGCTTTATAATTACATAGACGCCGCATTGAAAAACGCTGTCGGTTTGAGCCTACCATTATGGCATTGCCTTAAATTTCTTATTTAATGAATCTGCTTGCAGCAGGCATGCTTACTCATTTAACAAGCGGTTCACCTGACCGTCTCTACGAGGTGTCTCTACCAATAGCAAATACGTCTCAAGTGTATATTTTTATCAGCTAAAAGTTGGTAACTTTGTGCAGACAAAGAAAATGGTTTTATTAAGATAGATGATTCCCGGATTAGATAAACAATTCCAATTCCTTCTAAAAAATCTTATTGCAAAAGTTGATAACGTATTAGTAATTGGCTCGTCAAGTGAAAAATTTGCCAAACTAATTGCTAAGAATTTTTCATGCAGTGTTGAGTTAATTATGGAAGATTATGAATCGTTGTTGAATTCAAAATTAGTTCTAAACGATGATTCAAAAGTAAGAGTAAGTATGATGGATTACGATATAACCGATTTTGATGACGCATCGTTTGATTTAATTTATGCACAAGCTTCTATTACGCTTTCAAAGAGAAATAAAATTGTTAAAGAGATTAAACGAATTCTTCGCCCGGGTGGATTTTTTTGCGTTGGAGAAATTGTGTCTCTCAAAAAAAATATTCCAGTCTTCGTTCAAAATGTTTTTGATTCATCGAATCTGTTTCCATTATTTGTTGATGAGTTAGAAAAATATTACACAGATAGAGAACTTAAGATTGTAGCGCAACAAAATCTCTCTGACACCTTAAAGGAATATTATCGTCAAAGTGCTTCGCTTCTAAAAAATGTGAGGGGGAATCTTACAACCGGGGAAAAAAGCTATTACAAAAAGATTCTAAACAAAGTCAGCCATGAATCTAACGTATTTTTAAAACTCGGCGGAGACAAATTCATCGGCTTCGTTTCGTTACTGGTTCAGAAAGGTGAAGATTGAAAAAAGGAGATCTGCTCGAACTCGAAATAGAAAGCTATGCTTTTGAAGGAAAGGGCGTTGCTAGGATTGTTAAAGAAGTTCACACGCAAGATGAAAGAAATATAAAAAAGTTTGTTGTTTTTGTTGACGGCTCATACCCCGGCGATAATGTTATTGGACAGATAACAAAAGTTAGAAGTTCATATGCCGAAGCAAGAATAAAAAAATTGGTTTCAAAATCTCCGTTACGCATTGATGTAAAGTGCAAATATTTTGGTGTTTGCGGTGGCTGCAAAGCACAAGATCTGAATTACAATCAACAAATCAGATTCAAAGAGGAACATGTAAAAGAAATTTTTGAGCGGATAGGCGGCTTCTCAA
>JBFLWC010000033.1:0-5458 GCA_040758415.1 Bacteroidota bacterium
CTTTGCAGGCGTAAAATGAAAAAAGGAGTAACTATTTTTTTCTTCTTATTATTAATTACAAATTTTTTGCAAGCACAAGGTACAGGCGGTACTGGTGCTAAGTTTGAGTACAGGAGTTTAATAGACATGCCCACAGCAGGTATTCTTGCAAAAGGCTACTCTGCCGTTACTCTAAATGTAATGCCTTACGGAGTTGTGATAACAAAATTAGAAGTAGGGATCTTTGATGGGTTTAGTTTTGGAATTTCTTACGGCGGAGGCAACATAATTGGAACAGGTTCAGTCGAGTGGTATAAGTTGCCAGGAATTAATGTGCGTGCAAGAGTTGTTGATGAAACAGAAACATTACCTGCAATCACTATTGGTTTTGATTCGCAGGGGAAAGGAAATTATAATAGAGACCTTGATAGATATCAGCTTAAATCACCTGGATTTTTTGCAGCCGCTGCCAAAAATTTTGAATTCCTTGGTTACTTAAGTCTTCACGGTGTATTAAACTATTCTTTAGAACGTGATGATGCCGATAAAGACATGAATCTGCGTGTCGGGTTTGAAAAAACAATTGGAGGGAAAGTATCATTAGTTGGTGAATATGATTTTGCTGTTAACGATAATACCGGCTTAGCACTTGGTAAAGGGAACGGCTACTTAAATTTTGGTATTCGCTGGTCTGTTGGTGATGGGCTTACTCTCGGTATGGATTTACGCGATATGCTTGAAAATAAACGAATCGTTGGAAACAAAGCTGACCGTGGAATTTTTGTTGAATATGTGAAAGCACTCTTTTGATTTTTTTGTTGTATCAATTTCCACACACATTAGTTTACTCTAATATACAAACGGCGATTACCTCTCTTCTTTTTACTTTTCTTTTCATAATTATAGTAGGTATAGTTATTGCTTAATAATAGCTGTTCATCTGCTCGATTATTAGAGCCGTAGACAGGTAAAATATTTGAAAGGTGTCATCATGAAAACAATAATTCGTCTATTAGTAATACTTCCGCTTTTAGGTTTAGGCGGATGTTATACTCAAATTGCTCTTAGGGGCTATGATCAATATGATCAGTATGCTTACGATGAGCAATATGATTCTACCGGATATACTGATTCAACCGGATATTATGATAACTACTATTCACCTTACTACAATTATTATGGCTCATATTTCCCTAACTACAGAAGATACTTTGGAAATTATTATCCTTTATACGGATTTTCTTTAGGTTGGGGATATGACCCGTATTATTATAGTCTCTATGGCTGGGGCTATTACGGTTATCCCTATTATTCTCCGTGGTATTATGGTTATTATAATTATCCCTACTATTATGGTTATTATAGTCCATACTCATATTATAACTACACGCCAAGTTATTACAAATATAGAAACAATGCTGTTCCCCGAACACGAAATAATGACGGCGAGAGAGGATATGGAGGTCGTTACAGAGATAACAACGGCGATCGGAATAGATCAAGTGGTTCTTATTATGGCAGAGATGGAGGCAACAGAGCGGGAGATGTTGATCTTGGACGGGTTAGAGTTTCACGCGACGCTGAGAAAGAAAGTGGTGGAAATCGAGTATCAAAAGACTCGCCGCAACAACCAAATAACTCACCCGGTGATAGAGGTACGAGGACGCGGGAAAGAGAGAGCGGAGGTGAACGATCTGCGCCGCCGCCTACAACAAGAGATCGTGATAACTCAAGAGGCAGAGGAGCATACAGCAGAAGCGAACGACCGGCACCAAGTTATACACCTCGAAGCGAACCAAGATCGGCGCCATCTTATAGTCCTCCGCCTTCACCACCTCCATCAAGATCGTATGGTGGTTCAGGACATGGTGGTGGTTCACGCGGCGGCGGTTCTGGTCACGGTGGTGGAAGAAGCCGATAGTTGCTGCTCTACTCTAAAAAAGCAAAGGAATAGAAAATGAAAACATTATCAAAAATCATTTTTGCAAGTGCAATTATAATTTGCACTTCGAAGATAGCGATTGCACAAAATTATAATGACGTGTTACGTTTAAGCGAGCCGGGTATAATTGCTGGCGCAAGGTCACTTGGTATGGGTAATGCGTACGTTGCTTTAAGTAATGATTTCTCAGCAACATTATTTAATCCTGCAGGTCTTGCGTTAATAAAAAAAACGGAATTGACAGGCGGATTAAATTACAATTCATTTGATAATAGTGCCGGCTTCTTCAACCAAAACTCAAATTTGTCTAACAGTGTCAGCAAGTTCAGTCAATTTGGAGTCGTATTACCTTTCCCAACAGTACGCGGCAGTTTTGTTTTAGCTTTCGGATATAATCAATCAAAAGATTTTAATAGAACGCTCAGTTTTAATGCATTCAACCCGGGCAATAATTCTTATATTCAGGATTTAGCATATTACAACGACGATGTTGCATTTAAACTTGCGCTTAGTTATCCTCTCTACGATTCAAAGAATAACTACTTAAGAGACACAACAGTCATAAGAGGCATGTTGAATCAGCGCGGAAAAATTTTTCAAGAAGGCGGGTTAAACAGCTGGTCTTTTTCCGGCGCGATAGAAGTTGAAAAGGATATCTTTATTGGAGCAACAGTTAATTTTTATAGTGGAATATTTAAGAGAAGTAAAGACTATTTCGAAGAAGATAAAAACAATGTTTACCCGTCTTCAGTATTGTTAGATCCTCAAGAGCCGGGGTCGGCAGATTTCAGATCATTCTATCTGCGCGATATTATTGATTGGAATATTTCTAGCGTTGGCATTAACCTAGGTGCATTAATAAAAGTAGATAAAAATTTTAACATCGCAGCCGCAGCAAGACTTCCTAAAACATTTAGAGTAAGAGAAACATATTTTCTTTATGGAGAAAGTCAGTTTGGAACCGGCTCGCAGTTTACTTACAGCCCCGATAACCAGAGGCTAGAATACAATATTTCTACCCCACCAGAATATTTATTAGGAGCTTCTTTCTTTCAGGATAATATTACTTTAAGTGCCAGCGTAACTATGATTGATTATTCGAAAGCAAAATTTGATTCCGGGTTTGATGTTATTTCATTAGATAACAAAAATGCGGATATTCAAACTTTGTTAAGAAGCGTGTATAATATAAATGCAGGATTTGAATATGTTCTTCCTTATGCTGGTGTTGCATTGCGAGGAGGATTTATGTTGATGCCGTCTTCATTTAAAAACGACCCGCCAGACTATGATAAGAAATTTGTTACCGTAGGATTTGGATACAAATTGACAAAATCAATTTCTCTCGATGCCGCATTCGCTTATGGTTGGTGGAAAGATATTGGTGATAATTATGGCAGCGAGTTATCGCGCACGTATCAGGATATCAAAACTCAGAATCTAATTACTTCGTTCAAATATTTTTTTTAGTACCAAATTTTCTTAACGGAATACACCAGTCGCAACTGGAAGAGGCGGATGGGGTTAACATCTCTTCTTATTATTGTTATTTGATTGACATACTTTTAAGAGCGCTGTAATTTTATGGCGCTCTTTTTTTATTACACTGGAGGAAAAATAGTAGGCACAATTTTCAAAATAGAAAGCAAAGATTATTATTTATATGATACAGACAGTAGAGAGATTCGCTGTTCGCTAAGAGGAAAATTTCAGAAGGAGTTTGAATTAAAGAAAAACAAACTTTACGCGGTTGATATTATTGTTGTCGGCGATAAAGTCTCCTACACTCTGAACCAGGATGGCACAGGTGTTATAGAAAAAATATTTCCGAGAAGAAATTACATTTCACGAAAAGCTCCGCGGATAAAAGGTGCAGGCACACGTGGAGAGCGGCTCGAACAGATTGTTGCATCTAACGTTGATAACCTGGTAATTGTCTGCAGTTGTAAATCGCCCAAGTTTAATAACCGTCAGATAGATCGGCTGTTAGTTACTGCTGAAAGCTCTCATCTCAACTCAATAATTGTTCTTAATAAAACCGATTTAGATTCGTCTCATAATTATAGAATATGGGGCGAACTTTACAAAAAAATTGGTTACCGGGTTTTTGAAACAAGCGTTGTACAAAAGACCGGAATTGAAGAATTAAAAATGAACTTGAATGGGAAAGTAAATATTATTTGGGGACAATCGGGAGTTGGTAAATCCTCTTTACTGAACGAAATGTATCATTCTCTAAAACTGAAAGTGGGAGTTATGCCTAGCAATACTTCAAAAGGAAAACACACAACTGTTACAAGTATCTTAAAAAAAGTTGACAATAATACTTTTGTAATTGATACACCCGGCTTTCGCGAAATTGATCCTTACGGAATAAGAAAGGAAGACCTCGGACATTACTTCAAAGATTTCTCTCCATATTCCAACGATTGCCGGTTCAATACATGCACACATTACCACGAGCCGGGATGTGCTGTTATCAAAGCTGTGCAAAACGATTTGATAAATATGGAAAGGTATCAGAGTTATTTGAGTATTCTCGATACGATTGAAGACGACATGAATTTTTAGAATGATAAAACTTTCCGTTTCATTCTTTCGATAAATTCAATTACAACTTCGTCCGGAACGCCATCAACATAATTTGATTTGAGCCGCATATCGCATTGATCATTCACATAATCAATCAATACAAATTTGTGGTCTTTAGTAAGAGCAATTTCTGTGGAAAAGTAATCGAGCTTAATTATTCTTGCTAAACGTTTTGTAATTCTGTAAAGCTGAAGCAAATTATATTTTTTTATTTCGTTATTTGTAACGCTATGGTAAATGTGTGTTTGGTCATTCCACCAGGTTGGAATTACCCGATCGAAAGCCCAGAACACACGGAACCACGCGCGGCGTGTTTGAATAGTCCGCGGATAAATTTTTTCCTGCACAAGATATTTTTCTGTGTGATTTTTAATTCTCTCTCCCTGAATTTGAATGAGTGATTCTCCGTTTTTAATTACTCCTTCTCCTCCTCCTGAAAACAGTGCGGGCTTAATTACAAAAGGTTTTCCAATTTCTTCCAGGTTGTCTTCTGAAATATAAAGTCCTTTTTCTTTATCGAACGAAGGCAGAAGAAATGTTTTAGGAAGCTGGAATCTTTTTTTCTCTAGCTTTTTGTGCATCGTTGCTTTATTCACGGCTTTTTTAATTCTTCGATGCGGATTGAAAATATGACACTTCGTTCGCGAAAGTAATTTCGCAATCGGTGTAAATTCAAGGTCTTCATCCGAAGCACGGTCGAGATACGTTTTGAAGAAGATTTTTTTTCCTTTTAGGAACTTAACAACCTCCAAAATGTTGAACTTACCAATGATAAACGTACGCAATCCATCCTGCTGGAAGTTACGCTCGATCAACTCAACGAATTGTTTATCATATTTCCATTTATATGCTATTGCTAAATCGAATATTTGCATTTTAGCCGGAATAATTTTTTGCAAAGATAGAGAAATGACTCACAGTGTTCAATCTTTATACTTGTTAATC
>JBFLWC010000034.1:0-2858 GCA_040758415.1 Bacteroidota bacterium
ATTTCTCTTCCTACTTATTTCTGATTTCTCAAAAAAAGGGTATTAAAATGACACCAGAAGAAATTGTAGCTATTACAACCAAACATACTTACGGCACGTGGAGATTTCAAAAAAATTGGAATCCTCTTCCGGTTATTGATGCTGAAGGATCTTATTTCTTCGATGCAGCCGGAAAAAAATATCTCGATTTTTCATCGCAGCTAATGTGTGTTTCACTCGGGCATAAAAACGAAGCAGTCATTAGAGCAATTGAAGAACAAGCAAAGACGCTTGCATACACCGCTCCCGGATTTGCTACTGAAGTTCGGGCGCAGTTAAGTAAACTTTTACTGGATGTGTTACCTAAAGGATTAGAAAAATTTTATTTTTCAACTTCCGGCACAGAAGCTAACGAAGCTGCAATTAAAATAGCACGGATGTACACCGGCAAGTATAAAATAATTTCAAGGTATAATTCTTATCATGGTTCAACAGCTGCTTCAATCTCTGCAACCGGAGACCCAAGACGATGGGCAGTTGAACCTTCTGGAAAAATTGATGGAGTAATCTTCGCACCGGAATGTAACTGCTACCGTTGTCCGCTCAATCATTCTTATCCCGATTGTGAAATGGCTTGTGCCAATTACATCGAGCACATGATTAAAAACGAAGGGAACGTTGCTGCAATAATTCTTGAACCCGTTGTTGGAACTAATGGAATTCTAATTCCTCCGAAAGAATATTTGCCAAGGGTGCGTAAAATTTGTGATGATAACAATGTGCTGCTGATAGCTGATGAAGTAATGAGCGGCTGGGGAAGAACCGGTAAATGGTTTGCCGTTGACCACTGGAATGTTAAACCGGATATTCTCACAACCGCAAAGGGAATTACATCGGCTTATCTTCCGCTTGGATTAACTGCAACTACAATGAAGATTGCCGATTATTTTAACGATCATTATTTTGCGCACGGACATACTTACGAAGCGCATCCTTTAACACTCGCTCCTGCTGTTGCGGCTATCAATGAATTAAAAAATAAAAAATTGATTGACCGGGCTGAAGAGATGGGCTGTTATCTGAATAAAAAATTGACGGCGTTAAAATCAAATCATATTTCTATTGGTGATGTTAGAGGTATAGGACTTTTCTACGCCGTAGAATTAGTGAAGAACCAAATAACAAAAGAAGCATTCAACACAAAAGAAGATAAAGTAAGCGGTAAGCCGTTGTTGGTTGATAAAATTGCCGCGGAAATGATGAAGCGCGGAATATATGTGCAGTCGTGGATAAGCCATTTTGTAATTGCGCCTCCTTTGATTATTAAAAAAGAGGAAATTGATAACGCCGTTGAAATATTTGATGAGTGTTTGACGATTGCCGATGAAGCGCTAAAAAATTAATGACTTCATTTTTCTCATCAAGAGGATTTTTATGAAGAACATCGCGCCAAAACTCCGTTTGGAAGAATACGAAAAAAATTTTGCCGATCTGCTCCCGCCATTTACTCAAAACTCGGCAATCGCCGAAGCAAACCGATGCCTCTATTGCTATGATTCTCCCTGCATGAAGGCATGCCCAACTCATATTGATGTTTCAACATTTATAAGAAAGATTGCAACGGGTAATCTTCTCGGCTCTGCTAAAACAATATATGAATCGAACTGGGTTCCTCTTACTTGTGCTAAAGCATGTCCCGTTAATGTTCTATGTGAAGGAGCGTGTGTTTATAATGAAAAGGGAGAAAAGCCGATTGAAATAGGAAGACTTCAGCGTTACGCCATCGAAAATTATTTTGAAAGAGGGATGCCCCTCTTTTTTCAAAGCGCGCCAAAGAATGGAAAAAACGTTGGAGTTGTTGGTTCAGGCCCCGCAGGACTTTCATGCAGTGCAGAACTTTCTTTATTGGGTTATGATGTTACTATTTATGAAGCGAACGATATTCCGGGTGGTTTGAATACCTGGGGAATTGCACCATATAAAATGAGAAGAGAAGATAGTTTGAAAGAGGTGGAGATGGTAAAAAGTTTTGGAGTGGAAATTAAAACTAGAGTTGTTGTTGGCAAAACAATTCAAGTTGATGAGCTTTTGAAAAAACATGATGCACTTTTCCTCGGAGTCGGACTTGGTGAAAGTCCCTGGCTCTCAATTCCGGGCGAACAGTTATCCGGTGTAGTTGGAGCGATTGAATTTATTGAAAAAGTAAAAACAGAAAATTGGAAAGATGTTCACGTTGGTAAAAGTGTTGCGGTAATCGGCGCGGGAAATACTTCAATTGATGCAGCAACCGAAGCCAAACGGCTTGGCGCCGGGCAGGTCTTTATAATTTACAGACGAAGCGAAGTTGAAATGTCTGCTTATGATTTCGAGTATGAACTTGCAAAGAAAGACGGTATCATTTTTTATTTTCAAACTGCTCCTAAAAAAATTATTGGAGAAAAATTTGTCGAAGGCATTGAATGTCTAAAAATGAAACCCGGGGGGCTGGATAGTAAAGGAAAAAGAAAACCTCTTCCGGTTGACGGATCGGAATTTGTTATTCCGGTTGATATGGTTATTAAAGCAATAGGACAGGAAACCAAATCAAGTTTTTTGAATTCAATTCCGGGACTTACCATTGACAGCGAGGGTTGTGTTGTTGTTGATCAGAAAACTTATCAATCAACAAACCCCAGAATATTTGCCGGCGGCGATTGCATCAACGGCGGCAAAGAAGTTGTAAATGCAGCTTACGATGGTAAACATGCAGCTTATGGTATTCATCAATATCTAACAGCAATTTAAAATCTGTAGAGACGGATTGAATCCGTCTCTATATTTTTTTCTGAGATGCACCGAGTGCGTCTCTCTACAAAAAGAGACGCACTCGGTGCGTCTCT
>JBFLWC010000035.1:0-2829 GCA_040758415.1 Bacteroidota bacterium
AATAATAAGAACGATGGAATTGATTTTGAACATGTCGGAAGTTCATACCGGCAGTTATAAAAACAATCCAAAGCAGACGGATATTTATTCTGAAATTCTTAACCGGCTCTATGTTGAATTTCTACCGCTGGCAGAGGAAAAAAATTTGAAGTTTATTATGAAAAGAAATACTAACGTTACTTCGTCCAATGTTGATTCTTTTGCAGTGGAACAAATCTTCAAGAATCTTATAGACAATGCAATTAAGTTCACCAAAGAGGGCAGTGTAGAAATCTGCATAAATAGGAATGACGAGGGTAATTTAACAGCATCAATAGAAGATACAGGTATAGGTATAGCAGAAGAGTATTTGCCAAATCTTTATTCCCTCTTTTCACAGGAGCGGCAGGGATACACACGTCCGTACGACGGAAGCGGACTTGGTTTGGCGCTTTCAAAAAGATTCTGCGAGATGAACAATGTTTTGATCGAAGTATCTTCAACAAAAGGAAAAGGGACAAAGTTTATTCTAACTTTTCCTAATTAGAAGTACAGAAGATAGAACATAGGAGATAGAAGAAACAAAACTATACAAACAACGTTGGGAGTAAAAAATGGAAAAGAGTAAAGACTTTACAGACTTAATTGTTTGGCGGAAAGCTCATCAAGAGCAATTCTAACTTCTCCCGAAGGGATCCTGCTTTGCGGTGATATCTCCTAACTTCTAACTCCTATCTTCTCAAAAAAAACAGAGAATAAATTATGAACCAGCTAAAGTTAATTCTGCCAATTTTTTTTACGCTCACATTGCTTGCCTGCAATAGTAATGGTAAAAAGATTATAGAAGAATCAGGCATAATTGAAGCAATCGAAGTAGTTGTAAGCTCGCATGTTGCCGGTAAAATTTTAAAATTGACAAAAGAAGAAGGTGCTGTAGTTTCTGCAGGAGACACAATTCTTATCATTGACCACGAGCTGCTAGAGATACAATTAAAACAGGTATTGGCAGGACGCGATATTGCAAAAGCCCAACTTGACCTGCTTATTAAAGGCGCGCGGAAAGAAGATATAAAACAGATCGAAGAAGCACTCAATCAAGCCGAAGCAAATTTTGCAGTGGCTAAAACCGACAAAGAAAGAATGGACAACCTCTTCAAGTCAAATTCCGTAACAAAGAAACAGGTTGAAGATGCAGCCGCACGTTATGAAATAGCACAAGCTCAGCTCAACGCAGCTAAAGAAAATTTTTACAAGATTAAAAATATTGCCCGCTCCGAAGAGATTACACAAGCGCAAGCAAATTTTAAAAAAGCAGAAGCGGCAGTCGAAGCGATTCAAAAAAGTATACGGGATTGTTATGTAACTTCCCCGATAAATGGGTTCATCGTTAAAAAATTTGTTGAGGTCGGAGAAACGGTAGCGATGTTTTCGTCTTTATTTAAGGTGTCGGATCTATCAACTGTTGAGCTGGTTGTTTATATATCTGAAACAGACCTTGGTAAAATTAAGCTTGGACAAAAAGCAAATATTGCAGTGGATTCTTTTCCGAACAAGACTTATGAAGGGAAAGTAATTTATATATCTACCGAAGCGGAGTTTACACCCAAAAATATTCAAACAAAGGATGAACGAACTAAACTTGTATTTGCCGTT
Organism: Bacteroidota bacterium; assembly: GCA_040758415.1. Lineage (GTDB taxonomy): Bacteria > Bacteroidota > Ignavibacteria > Ignavibacteriales > Melioribacteraceae > Fen-1258. The sequence goes on from JBFLWC010000035.1 coordinate 1,633, forward strand.
AAGATAAAAATTCCGAATCAAAATTTTGAATTGAAAACCGGTATGCCGGCGGATGTGATTATAAATGTTAAAGGTTAGAAGGTAGCAATAAAAAAATTTCGGGATAAATGACAGTAGAACGTTTTGAGGATTTAATCATTTGGCGGGAAGCAAGAGAACTTGTTAAATCAGTTTATAAGCTTACTTCTAAATCCCCACTAAAAAATGATTATGGATTAAAAGACCAATATTTGGACACCAATAGAAAAGTAAAGTATAAAAAGACATCACCTTCTAACCTTTAACATGACAACCTTCAACATGAATATCATCGAAACAAACAGTCTTTACAAATCGTACGGAGAAATTGAAGCAGTAAAAGATGTTTCTCTATCCGTCAAGCCGGGTGAGATGTTCGGGTTAGTTGGTCCCGATGGCGCAGGTAAAACAACAACTATTCGGATACTTTGCGGATTGCTAAACAAAGACGCAGGCAGTGTAACAATTTTAGATAAAGAACTTCCGCACTCGCAAAAAGAGATTCAAAAAAGCATTGGATACCTCTCTCAAAAATTTAGTTTATACGAAGATTTAACAATTGACGAGAACATCGAATTTTTTGCAGAGATACACAATGTAAAAAATTATTATGCGCGACGTGATGAACTTTTGAAATTCACACGACTTCAGCAATTCCGAAGCCGTCTTGCAGAAAAACTTTCGGGCGGAATGAAACAGAAACTTGCACTTGCTTGCAGTCTGATTCACAAACCGAAAATTCTTTTTCTTGACGAACCTACAACCGGCGTTGACCCAGTTTCCCGCCGCGATTTCTGGAAAATTCTTTCCGGATTGCTGAAGGAAGGAATAACAATTTTTATGACAACACCTTATTTAGATGAAGCCGAACGCTGCAACCGTGTTGCAATGATGAACAATGGAAATATTATAGCAATGGACACACCCAAAAAAATTAAAGAATCTTTGAATAAAGTTGTTGTTGAAATTGTTTGCACACAGATCAGAAAAGCATATCAAGTTCTCGGCGAAAGAACGGAATATGGTCTTCAAATGTTCGGCGACCGAATTAATGTTATTCTAAATAATTATGAAAATGAATACCGGCTGATAGAAACAATTCTCAAAGAATCGCAGGTAGAAATTCTTGATAACAGAATAATTACGCCCTCTTTAGAAAATGTATTTATTCAAAAAATA
>JBFLWC010000036.1:0-4497 GCA_040758415.1 Bacteroidota bacterium
CGCCGCCGTTTGTTTTTGTGTACGCCCGCTCGGTATACTTTTCTGCAAGCTCTTTGAAGTCTGCACCGTTTTCTATTTCTCTCAAAATTTTTTCGATCACATCAAGATTGCTGTTGAGAATTTCCAAAATATTTACTTGAGGAATTTCCGATGACATTTTGTATTTATTTTTATAATAGTCATAAAGCTCTTGATCGGAAATCAGAATCGAATTCCAAATTTTATTCATCTTCAATTGCGCAAGATAATTTTGTCTCCAATGTTCCAAATCATTTTTAAACGATGGAAGATTTTCTAAACCGATTTTATTTCCTTGCTCAGCAAGAATTTCATTTTCAATAAAACTGCGCACCTGCTTATGAAAAGCATTTGTAATTGTGTTTTTATCAAGCCGGCTTATCCATAATCTTTGATGCGAAAGATAATAGACAAACTCCTTAACAGTTTTCTCTTTGCCCGGAAGATGAACGAAAACAGCATTTAACAAATTAGTCTCGACTCTCTTCAAAAGTTTGAGCGACAAATTTTCGTCGAGATAAAAATCACCATTTGTTAAATCTGCGTTAACATTGTAATTCTCCTTAAGACTTCCTTGAACCTCATCCACAAGTTTGTTGAAGAGCTGGAAGTTTACATTTACCTTCAATCCGCCGAGAAGTGAATCAAGAAACTCTCCGCTTAGCAGTTCTGCTTTTCGATCCCGGATTTTATTATAAACAATATTCATTTTTACGTTGGGGTTTTGATCTTTGCGCGGATTAGTTTTTCTTTCATTCAATCGAACAATGATCCATCCGCGTTTAGTTTTAATTGGCGGTGTAATCTTTTTTTCTTTGAGAGCGAAAGCAGAATCTTCAAGCCGTTCGCTTTCGAAATCGCCGAATGTTATCTCAGCATTTTTGTGAAGTTCTTTTAACTTTGTATTTGTAGTGAGAAGCGAGTCGAATTTATTTGTCTTTTGAAGATTTACGTAAAAACTCCAAATCATATTTGAATCAATCGAAGTAATCAAATCAACATCCAAAATGTAATTAAACTTTTTCATCCCGTCTTTTACTTCTTCATCTGTTATTTTGATTTTATCCTGTACAACTTTTTTGTACAACCCATCTTTCAACAAAAGATTTTTCAGAGAATTTATAGAAAGCCGGAACGATTCGTTGGTGTCTGACTTTTCCTGCAGAGCTTTTTGCGCCCAAAGTTTTTCTGCAATTAGCGAATAAAGAAATTTTTTTTTGGATGAATCTAACCCGTTAGATAAATCTAAATCTTTTGCCGTGTCCGTGAAGTGAGGTGTCAACTGGAACCGCATTATAAATTCTTCTTCTGTAATATTTTCGTTCCCCGCACGCGCTAAAATTTCTTCGGGTTGCTGCGCAAAATTATTTGCAGCAAAAAGAAAAAGTATCAATAATATTTTATATACGTATTTCATAATAATCTTTTTTGTTACCCTTTCACGCTTCCCATCATTATTCCTTTTATGTAATACTTCTGAAGTACGAGGAATACAATCAAAACAGGAACAATCGTAATTACAGAACCTGCCATCATCAATTCGGTATCTTGAACATGTTCGCTCATCAAGTTTGCAAGCGCAACAGGCATTGTGTACATGCTCGAATCGGTCATCACAATCAAGGGCCAAAGAAAATCATTCCACGTTCCCATAAATGTGAAAAGTCCAAGTGTAACAAGAATCGGTTTGCATAGAGGAAGTATCACGCGAAAATAAATTTGTAATTCGGTTGCGCCGTCTATCTTTGCAGCTTCAATCAAACTATCGGGAATTGAGAACGCATACTGACGAATCAAAAATATTCCAAAGATGCTTGCCATCCCCGGAACGATAATTGCCCAGTATGTGTTGATCAATCCTATGTTTTTCAAAATCAAAAACACCGGCAGCATCGTAACCTGCCCGGGTATAATCATCGAGCTCAACAAAAATTTGAAGAGACCTTTCTTATATGCGAACCGGTACTTTGCAAACGCATAACCTGCCATCGAGTTAAGCATCAAAGAAAAGAAAGTAACACCAAGCGAGATCATCAAACTGTTGAATAAATATTTTGTAAGATTGAGCCGCGTTAATAAAGTTTCGTAATGATCGAAGTTAAACTTATCGGGAAAAAGTTTTGGCGGATAAGTATTAGCCGTGCCGCTTGCCATAAAAGATGCGGATACCATCCATAAGAACGGAAGGAACGTCATCACTCCAAGAATTATTGCAATAGAAATAACCAAAAACTTTTTCATCGTATCATTCCGTTTCTTTCTGTAGTTTGAATTGAATGACCGTGCCGATTAAAATTATTACAAACAGCAAGAACGCAATAGCAGTAGAGTAGCCGATGTTCCACCATCTGAAACCTTCCTGATACATATAAAGAACAATGCTAAGCGTGCTGTTGAGCGGACCGCCTTGCGTCATCACATACGGCTCGGCAAAAAGTTGGAAATAGCCAATCATCGTTATCACACTTATGAAAAGCGTTGTTGGCGCAAGCTGCGGAAGAGTTATCTGTTTGAATTGTTGCCATGCAGACGCACCTTCGATTGATGCTGCTTCGTAAAGTTCTTCGGGAATATTTTGCAAGCCGGCGGTGAAAATGATCATGTTGTAGCCGAAATTTTTCCACACTGCAAGAAGAATTATTGCGGGCATCGAAAATACCGGATCGCCAAGCCAATCAATCCGCCCGATTCCAACCAAACTCAAAATATAATTTAGCAGTCCGAAGCGCGGATGATAGATGTATCGCCACACAATTGAAACAGCAACGAGTGTTGTAACCACCGGAAGAAAATAAACCAAACGAAATGCGCTTTTGTATTTTATAAACTTTGAATTGAGCAGAAGAGCTGCGCCTAGCGATGCCGCAACCGAAAGCGGACCGCCGACAGCCACAAAGTAAAAAGTGTTTTTTAGTGCCGTCCAGAATAAAGGATCGTTAAGAAGATTAGAATAATTTTTTAATCCAACAAAACGGAGATAACTTAAATTGCCAAGCGCATAGATGTCAAAATCCGTAAAGCTCATTAAGAACGCTGCAATAACTGGCAGAAAAAAGAAAACAAATATTACAACAAGCGAAGGACCAAGAAAAAGTATTACGGCACTAAATTTTGTTTTGTTCATTTTCTATTCATCAACCATCTTCTTTTTTCAAGTATGTTGTCTGCGTCTTTATCCAATCTTTCTAGAACTTCTTCAATTGTCATTTTATTGTGCGCAATCACTTCTGCCGATTGCTGAATTTTTGAAAAAACAATCTGTTCCCACTCCGGAATTTTCGGTGTCGGTTTGGTTTTCTGAAGCTGAATATAAAATGCCTGCATATAAGGATTATTAACAAATGCGGAATCTTCCCAAACTTTTTTTAATGACGGTAATGATGAAACGAGTTTGTAAAATTTCAGCTGCGTTTCGGCTTCAGATAAAAACTCTATAAACTTCCACGCTGCATCTTTCTGTTCCGATCTTGCATTCAACACCAAACTCGACCCGCCGGCAAGCGAGTACCCGGGATAATCGTTATTTGGTGCAGGCTCGCCTCGATTCCGAGTCGGTGCAGGCAAAGGCGCAGTCATCCATTTGTTTTGTATCTCTTTTGGCAGACGATTTTTAAATTCCGTTACATTCCACGGTCCGGTAATATAGATCGAGAAATATCCTTCACCGAAAGCATGGTAAACATTCATCACCTGCTGCATATCAACGGGCGCAAGTCCCTCGCGGTAAAATTTTGCAAGATATTCCACAGCTTCACGAAATTCTTTGCCCGAAAAATTTCCGTATCTGTTTTTGTTTTTGAGTAAATCAGAACCGTTTTGAATACCAAACAAAACAAATGGAATCCACTCGTTTGTAGGAATGAAGAAAGAGTAGCGATTGAATTTTTGTTTTATTTTTTTTGATGCGTCGTAGAGTTGCAACCATGTGCGCGGTGCATTTGTGTAACCTACACTTTCAAGAATATCCGTTCTATAGAATATCACCCGGGTATCAACATACCAGGGGATTCCGTAGACAGCTGTGTCAATAAGATTCGTTTCCCAAATTCCCGGAAAATAATTTTGTGCGGAAACAACCTGCGACTGACGGACATATTTATTCAAAGATTCGATTGAGCCGAGCGATTGGAATTCGGGAATCCATGTGTTGCCAAGCTGAAACAAATCAGGAAGAGTTTCGCTTGCAAAAGCAGTGATAAGTTTTTCATGCGCTGCCATCCACGCAATTTGCACTACTTTTATTTTGATGTTCGGATTTTCTTTTTCGAATTCAGGAATTAATTTGGAAACCGTTTCTCCTTCAACACCCATAGCCCAAAAGTTGAGCGTAACTTTGCTTTCTTGCTTTTGAGTACAATTCCACAGCGAGAAGATAGAAGTTAGGAGTAAGAAGTAAAGAGTTATTTTGATGAGTGAATTCATATCATTTACTATTATGACTTCTGTCCTTATTTCTGTAAGACCATTTTTCCTGTTGCT
>JBFLWC010000037.1:0-2841 GCA_040758415.1 Bacteroidota bacterium
GCCGGGGTATTTCGATTTTGAGGAGTTTGCAGATTTGAAAAACGTAGAGATAATAAACGAAGTTGATCTTGAAGAGCCGATGCTCAAAATGATCGGGAAGATGTTCGAAGATAAAAAGAAAGAACCGCTTGTCGAAAAGATCACTTCTTTGAAACTCGTGCGGGTTCGGGAGTTTAACATTGATAAAAAGGATTTTGACAGCATTGAATCGGCAACAGAGTTAATGGACAAAAATCTTCAATCTAAAAAATGGGACCGCATCATAAGAACAAAAGGGAAAAAAAGCTTTACTAATGTTTATGTTAAAAAGGGTTCAGACGAAGAATACGTTGGACTTGTTGTAATTTCTTTGGATATGATAGGACGCGTTACTTTTGTAAACATTGTTGGGAATATTGATTTTGAAGCAATCGGTAAAATGTCGGGCGTCAATATTCCGCAGATAAACAAACTGAAAAACAAAGAAGAGAAAAAGAAGCAAGACCAATAAAAAGGGACGAAGTAAGAAGTACGAGGGACGAAGTACGGATGACCAATTAGAAGAGTAACATTTTGCCTTTTCGTAAGTCTAATTGAGTGTTCAAAAAAAATTGATTGGTAGCAAAGGATACTTTATGACAAAAGCATTACTGATTTTAATATCTCTGCTATTTGGAGCAATTATATTAACAGCAGGTAATACAGGGTCTTACGGTCATGCTTTCTGGAATGAGTTACCTCAAAAAGTTGTAACTGCTTATAAAGTAAAAGACCTCGAGATAAAATTAGATGGAAAACTTACAGAACCAATTTGGCAGGAAAGTCCAATCAAAGATTTCACACAACGCGACCCCAACGAAGGAACAACCCCATCGGAAGAAACACACGTATGGGTTGCTTACGATAATTCCCATCTCTACGTTGCCGCACAGTTGAACGATACAAAACCGGAATCAATAGATGCAAGTCTTGCAAGAAGAGATGCACAAATTGAATCAGATTGGTTTATTTTTTTTGTTGACCCGTACAACGACAAAAAAACCGGCTACTATTTTGCAGTCAACGCGGGCGGAACGCTTTCAGACGGAGTTTTATTTAACGACAGCTGGGACGACAACACGTGGGACGGAATTTGGGAAGCAAAAACTTCTATAGACGATAAGGGCTGGACTGTGGAAATGCGAATTCCGTTTTCTCAGCTGCGTTTCAACGAAGGGGACAAAATGACCTGGGGCATTAACTTTGAGCGCGATATTAAACGGAACAAAGAAAGAATTTTTTTTATGATGGTTCCAAAAAAAGAGAGTGGATTTGTTTCCCGTTTTGCCGCGCTGGGTGGCTTGAATGGAATTAAACCGAAACAAAGATTTGAATTGCTTCCTTACGCGGTCCAGAAAGCACAGTACTTAAAACACGATCCGGAAGATCCATTTTATAAATCAAATCAATATAAAACTTCTTTTGGCGCAGATTTAAAAATTGGAATCGGCAGCAACATAAACATTGATGCCTCATTAAACCCGGATTTCGGACAGGTCGAAGTTGACCCCGCCGTAATTAATCTCTCTGCTTTTGAATCATACTTTCAAGAAAAGAGACCTTTCTTTATCGAAGGTTTTAACATGTTTTATTTTGGAATAGGAGGTGCAAATAATAACTGGGGATTTAACTTCAACTGGCCCGAACTATTTTACTCAAGGAGAATTGGAAGAAGACCGCAAGGCACGGTTTCTTCTGCACAGTTTGTAAATTATCCAAGCGTTTCAAAAATTATTGGCGCTGCGAAATTAACAGGGAAGTTGGATGAAACAACTACGGTTGGCGCAGTCAGTGCTGTAACCGAAAGAACTTATGCAACCCTTTACAACAACGCAATCCGAACGTCTGAAGAAGTTGAACCGCTTACACATTATGGAGTCTTTAGAGCAAAAAGAGAATTTAACAACGGCAATCAATCGTTCGGAGTAATGTTCACAGCTGTCAACAGAGATTTGAGCGGCAGCAATTTGAAACCGCTTCTTGCTAAAAATGCATTTACATTTGGCTTTGATGGTTATACATTTTTAGATGAAGGCAAAGAATATGTAATCAGCAGTGCGTTTGCCGGCTCATACATTCACGGTACAAAAGAATTCTTGCTGCGTTTGCAAAAACAATCGTACAGATATTTTCAAAGACCGGATGCAAGATATGCAGTGCTTGATTCAAACAGAACTTCTCTTACCGGATTGTACGGAAGGATAATGCTCAACAAACAAAGCGGAAATTTTTATATCAATGCGGCACTCGGAGCTGTAAGCCCCGGCTTTGAATTCAACGATCTCGGTTTTCAATGGATAGCAGATAGAATAAACGGGCATTTGGTTCTTGGCTACAGATGGTTTGACCCCGATGGAACATTTAGGAGAAAACAAATTTATCTTTCTCACGCACGCAGTTACGATTTTGAAGGAAACAGCACAAGCAAGTTTATCTGGGTCAATACAAATTTTATGTTCATGAACTATTGGGGCGTGCAGCTTGGTGGAGTTTACAGCTTTGAATCTCTCAACAAAACTGCTACACGCGGCGGACCTTTAGTAAAGCAACCGGAAGAATATTCAATTAATCTTTCTTCTTACACGGACAGCAGAGAAAAAATTATTGTTGAAGCATATACCGGTTATTCAAAAAGTAAGCTTGGCGGTTCATACTCTTCTTTGGGTATTGATATTATTTGGAGACCAAACACACAAATTAACGTAAGCATCGGTCCTCAATTCGAGCGGAATAAAAATCCATATCAATGGGTAGGAAATTTTTCTGATACAACAGCTGTAAATACTTTAGGAGCTCGTTACATTTTTGCAAGAATTGATCAAA
>JBFLWC010000038.1:0-6446 GCA_040758415.1 Bacteroidota bacterium
AGCACAAAACGCAGCTCGATTGACGAGACAAAAGTATTTTATGATGCAATGCATTTGTTTGTTCGCAAACATTTTTCTTCTTCGCTTCTAATCGAATCAATTTTACAGTCCGCCATTATTTTCCGAAAGCTTTTTGCATTTGCGAATGTTTACAAACTTATTATTCTATCCGTTGCACTTGATTTCTTTCTATTTTCATCATCAGTTTTTTTTGCAGAAAAAATTTATGCACACAAATATTGGAGAGGATTTCCTCCGTTTGCATTGCCCGGGGTCTACTTTATTCCTGCTCTCCTTCAAATTTTTATTTCGGCAATAGGTGGTGCTTACAAAAAAAACTCTTTTTCAGTTCTTCGTTCATTCTTTTCACTTTTGTATGGAATGATTTTTCTTTCTGCTCTCACTTACTTTTTCAAACAGGTCGCATTCAGCCGGGCAGTTGTTCTAATTACTTATGGATTGACGATCATATTATTTTTGTTTTGGCGGATAACTCTCAAAGTAATATTTAAAATAGGTGTGGAAATAGACACAAGAAAATCGCGCACGTTAATCGTTGCAGGCGAAAGCAAAGCCGCAGAACTTGCCGCCAGGCTGAAATCAACTTTTACGCGGCTCTATCAAGTAGTTGGTTTGATAGGATTGGCTCGAAAAAATATAGGAGAACGGATTGGCAATTACAAAATCCTCGGCTCTGTTGATAACATCAAAAAAATTATTGCAGATGAAAAGATAGATAAAGTAATTTTCTCTTCGGATGATCTCTCCTTCGATCAAATGTTTACAATTGTTGCATCGTGCCAGGGAGAAAACGTCGAGTTCTTAGTTGCAGGTAAAGAGCTGGATTATCTTGTAGGCAAATCGTCAATTACAATGCTGGATGATATTCCGCTTTTAAAAGTTCAGTACAACATTTCATCTTTTATTCATCGCGTAACCAAACGCGCATTCGATTTAGTACTGAGCACTTTAATTTTGTTTTTGGTTTACCCTTTTATATATTTATTTCAGAACTTCACGCCAGGCAAAAGTAAAATAGTTCTATTCATTCTCGGGACCCCAAAAATATTAGTCGGTAAAAAAAGTTTTGTAGGTCCGCGCGATTCATCATATTATGGAGATCTTTACGTTGGTAAAATCGGGCTAACTGGATTCTGGTTTATAGAAAATTTTTCCGGGACAGATACAGAAGAGATAAAAAAATTAGATATCTTTTATGCTAAAAACCAAAATATATGGCTCGATCTGGAAATACTCGGCAAATCGTTTTCAAAAATGTTTTTAGTACGGAGTAAGGATGGCAAAAAATATACTAGATTTTGAAAAGCCAATAATTGAACTGGAAAAGAAAATTGAAGAGATGCGCAAATATGAAGGACATCTAGACATCTCTAAAGAAATAAAAACTTTGGAAGAAAAAGTCCTCGAACTCAAAAAAAATATTTATGAAAACCTTACACGCTGGCAGCGCGTTCAACTTGCGCGCCATCCTGAACGTCCCTACACACTTGATTATATTTTTATGATTACAGAAAATTTCATCGAGCTGCACGGCGATAGATTATTTAAGGATGATAAAGCGATTGTTGGCGGCTTTGCAAAGCTGGATAATCAAAAAGTTATGATTATTGGTCAGCAAAAAGGACGCGATACAAAATCCAACTTGTTCAGAAATTTTGGAATGTCGAATCCGGAAGGTTACCGTAAAGCACTTCGTTTAATGAGACTTGCAGAAAAATTTAAATTGCCAGTTATAACAATGATTGATACACCGGGCGCATATCCCGGTATTGAAGCCGAACAACGCGGACAAGCAGAAGCTATTGCACGCAACCTTTTCGAGATGAGCCGATTGCGTGTGCCGATTATCGTAACAATCATTGGAGAAGGTGCAAGTGGAGGTGCATTAGGTATTGGAATTGGCGATAGAATTTTGATGCTGCAAAACACCTGGTATTCTGTAATTAGTCCGGAATCGTGTTCGAGTATTTTGTGGCGCAGCTGGGAGTACAAAGAAACAGCAGCTGAAGCTTTGAAACTAACAGCAGAAGATTTGTTGGAGAAAGGAATCATAGACCGTATTGTTCCCGAACCGCTTGGAGGTGCTCATAAAGATCATTTGCAGATGGCATCTACACTAAAAGCGATACTCAAAGAAGAACTTGATATGCTTCTTAAAATCAAACCTGAAAAACTTGTTCAAACCCGTCTTGAAAAATTTGCAAAGATGGGCGTGTACGAAGAATAGAAAGTGAAAATTCAAAGCACAATCCGTCAGCTGACGGACAAAATCCAAAATTCAAAACACGAAAACAAAATCCAAAATTCAAAGCACAAAATTCAAAACTCGAAAAACGAAACACAAAAATCAAAATGTAGTTTTGGATTTTGAATTTTGGATTTTGGATTTTGAATTTTGGATTTAGAATTTAATTATGCTTACACACATTACAGAAATTCGTGTTCGCTATGCAGACACAGATAAAATGCAGTTCGTTTACAACGGAAAATATTTGGAATACTTTGAAGTTGGAAGAACTGAACTATTGCGTTCAACCGGATTGCCCTACAGCGAAGTTGAAAATCAAGGATATCAGCTGCCGCTGATCGAAACGGGAATTAAATACAAACAATCTGCGGTTTATGATGATCTTCTCGAAGTGAAAGCAACAGTTAAAGAACTTAACACACCGAGAGTTCATATTGAATATATTGTTAAAAGAAAAGGAACAGATGAAATAATTGCCGAAGGTTTTACTACTCATATTTTTATTCGAACCGATACAAAGAAAGCGGTTCGTCCGCCTAAAATTTATCTTGATGCATTAGCTCCCTTTTTCAAAAAAGAAATTGTTGTATAAAGTTTTACGGATTCGATCCGTACATACCTTTTAAATGATAGAAAAAATTAAAGAACTCACTAAAGACACTGCAATTTACGGGATAAGCACAATTGTCGGAAGATTCCTCGGATTTCTTCTCGTTCCGTTCTATACAAATGTTATTAACACTCACGATTTTGGAATTTACTCGAACATCTATGCTTATCTTGCATTCTTAAATATTGTTTTTATTTATGGAATGGATGCAGCGTTTATGAAGTATGCTTCTTTGGCTGACGAGAACAAGAAGAAAGAAATTTTTTCTACAACGTACCTTTTTATTTCTCTCACTACATTAGCAATAGCTTTGATTCTTTATCTATTGAAAACTCCATTCGGTCAACTAATGGAAATTCGGGATGGATACATTACTCTCTATTACTATTTAATTTTTATTTTGATTTTAGATACGCTGGCAATAGTTCCCTTTGCAAGTCTCCGGCTCGAAAGAAGAGCGGGAAAGTTTACGGCAATAAAACTCGCTAACATTCTTATTAATATCGCACTCAATTTTATTCTTGTTCTCAAGTATAAACTTGGTATCGAGGCAATTTTCATCGCAAATCTGATTGCATCCTCATTTTCGTTGGCTGTATTAATCCCCGACATCTTTAAGAAGCTGGTTTTGAAAATTGATAAAGATTTATTGATAAAGCTATTGAAGTTCGGATTGCCGTATTTACCCGCAAGTCTTGCCGCTATGATTGTGCAGGTTATAGACCGACCGGTTGTACTTGCTATGACTGACTCTTCAACACTTGGCATTTATCAAGCTAACTACAAACTTGGAATTTTTATGATGCTTTTCGTTTCGATGTTTCAATATGCCTGGCAGCCGTTTTTCTTGAACAATGCGAAGGAAAAAAACGCCAAAGAAATTTTTGCCAAAATTCTTACTCTATTTATACTTGCTTCTAGTTTAGTTTGGATTGTACTTACTCTCTTTGTAGAAGACTTTGCGCGGCTTGAATTTCTGCCCGGTAAATCTATAATAGGCAAACAATATTTGAGCGGCATAGCAATCGTCCCGATTATTTTGCTTGGTTATCTTTTCAACGGAATCTATTACAACTTTCAAGCGGGAATTTATATTGAGGAGAAAACAAAATATTTTCCGTACGTAACCGGCGCAGGGGCTTTAGTAAATGTTGTGGTAAATATCTTATTGATTCCGCCGCTTGGAATAATTGGTGCGGCAATTGCTACGCTTGTTAGTTATATTGTGATGGCAAGCAGTTTGTTTTTCTTCTCTCAAAAATTTTACAGGATTAATTATGAATACAATAAGCTGATAAAAATTCTTTCCGCAATTTTTATTACAGCTGTTTTTTATTATTACCTTTATTTTCAAAATAGCTTGAACTTAACTTACAAACTGATTCTACTGTTCGGGTTTGTCGGTGTGTTGTTGCTATTACGCGTTGTAGAGAAGAATGAAATTTTTCGTCTAATAAAAATGCTTTTTCGTGTCAAGTAGTTTTTCATCTCCTTAAAATTTTTTAAAATCAAGAAGAAAAATTTTTTCTTTTGTTATAACTTTTCATCACAAATTTCAAATATGATTATGGAAACCATCCAAATAAAAATTCAACACATTACAAATAAATTCCCGGATTTACCTTTGCCGGAATACGCAACAGAGGGAAGCAGCGGACTAGATCTCCGGGCAGCTGTTGAAAATGAGATGATCATCGAAAAAGGGAAATTTGGATTAGTCCCCACAAACCTTCGCATAGAAATTCCGGTAGGATTCGAAATACAGGTACGTCCGCGCAGCGGTCTTGCTGCAAAAAATGGAATTGGAATTTTAAATTCCCCCGGCACAGTTGATTCCGATTACCGCGGCGAGATAAAAGTTATTTTGTTCAACTTTGGCGAAGAAAATTTTGCAATTAAACGAGGCGATAGAATTGCGCAGATGATTTTATCAAAAATTTACCGCGCAAACTTGGTTCTTACTGATGGATTAAATAACACCACGCGCGGAGACGGTGGATTTGGACACACAGGAATGAAATAAGGACGAAGTACGAAGGACGAAAGACGAGGTACGAAGTACGAAAAATTAATTACGATTTACGATTTAGGGATTAAAAAGTGTTGAGTTCGGTTCAATAATTAATAATATCCAGAATCCAGTATCAAGCATCCAGTATCCAGTATCCAGTAACCAGTAACAAGTATCAAACACATGTCAGATTTTATTCACATACATAACCACTCACATTATAGTTTACAGGATGGCGCGTGCACCGTTGATGATTTAATTCTTGCAGCAAAGAGAAACAACATGCATGCAATTGCACTAACAGATCACGGAGTAATGTTCGGTGCAGCCGAGTTCTACAAAAAAGCAAAGAAAGAAGGAATCAAGCCGCTGATTGGAATGGAAGCATATATCGTAATTGATGGAACACGCTTCGACCGCAAAGGCGACGACCCTGACATCTCGAAAAAAAAATCTAAATACTACAATCATCTTCTTCTTCTTGCAAAAAACAAAACCGGCTATAAAAATTTGATGAAACTTTCAACAATCGGGCACACGGAAGGTTTTTATTACAGACCAAGGATTGATTTAGAAATATTATCAAAATACAGTGAAGGTTTAATCTGCTCTTCTGCATGTCCCGCTGGACCAATTGCAACGCCTCTTATCAACGATGATTTTTCTAAAGCACGGGCAACAGCAATCCGGCTTAAAGAACTTTTCAACGATGATTTCTATCTCGAAATTCAAGATCATGGAATGGAAGTAGAAAGACCGGTTCTAGATGGAATGCCCAAACTCGCACGCGACCTCGGAATCAAACTTGTTGCAACAAATGATATTCATTACATCGATAAAGACCATGCAATCGCACACAATATTTTAATTCAGCTTGGTGACAAAACCGGTAACGTTGATTACAAAGAACTGCGGTACGGAACCGACCAGATTTATTTTAAGTCGGCCGATGAGATGAAAAAACTTTTTAAGAATTACAAAGATGCAATCGAAAATACACTTGAGATTGAAGAAAAAATAAATCTTGAAATTGATTTTCACGGACATCACTTTCCGCAGTTTCCAATTCCGCAAGAATCAAAAGCAAAAAATCTTGAAGAATATTTAGAGCAGCTAGCAGAAGAAAGATTGGAACAGAAGTTTAAAAAGATTACATCGGAAATTGAAGAGCGTTTCAAGTTCGAGATTGAAGTTATTAAACAGATGGGTTACGCCGGGTATTTTTTAGTTGTTCAGGATTTTATCAATGCGGCAAAACAACGCGGAATTCCTGTTGGACCCGGACGCGGCAGCGCAGCGGGAAGTTTAGTCGCTTATCTTCTTGGAATAACGAATGTAGATCCTCTTAAATATAATTTGTTATTTGAAAGATTTTTGAACCCGGCGCGGAAATCCATGCCAGATATTGATGTTGATTTTGCAGACGACAAACGCGGCGAAGTGATCGGTTACGTAAAAGAAAAATATGGAGAAAATTCTGTTGCGCAGATAATTACTTTTAATCGGCTTTCATCCCGCGCTGTTTTAAAAGATGTAGCTCGTGTTCTGAAAATTCC
>JBFLWC010000039.1:0-2602 GCA_040758415.1 Bacteroidota bacterium
GGCGATCACGAAATAATTACGATGGTTTGGTTTATGATGGCGCTTAGCATTGCATTCGTCAATAGAAGTAAGAAATGAGAAACAAGACGCTAGCTGCAAGACGTGAGACTTGAAAGATGAATAGTACAATTGGTTTTTAAGATTTCTTACATCTAGCGCATGTCTGTCCGGCAGGTAGGTTTTACATTTAGCATTTGCTGCGGATTTTTCCGGGGTTACAAATTTTTAATATGCTTTTGTATTGCGTGTTAACATTTGCCAGACGGTTAGTAGAATAATTTGAATATCTAACCAGAAATTCCAGTTCTCGATGTACCAGATATCATATTCGATTTTTTTGATTGTTCTCTTTCTGTTTTCAACCGGATCAACAGCATCGCCCCTTAAACCGTTTACTTGCGCCCAGCCGGTGAGACCCGGTTTAACCAAATGCCTCAGCTTGATTGCATCAAAGTATCGTATGTATTCTTGATGGAAAGAAACCGCATGAGGACGCGGACCAACAATTGACATCTCTCCTTTGAGAATATTCCAGAACTGCGGAAGCTCGTCAAGATTAGAGCTGCGTAAAAATTTTCCAATCTTTGTAACGCGCGGATCGTTTTCAACTATCGGATTAAAAACTTTTTCTCTCCGGTCTTGATTGATATACATTGACCTAAACTTATAGCAGCGGAATTTTTTGTTCTTAAACCCGATCCTATCCTGAACAAAAAAGATTGGTCCGCGTGAGGAAAGTTTAACAAGAAACACAATTAATGGAATCAGCCAAATAAGAAGAAGAAACATCACAACAATTGTGAAGAAAATATCGAATATTCGTTTGATAAAACGCCATTGGATTTCTGCAAGTGGTTCATCCCGTACTGTAATAATTGGGAAACTTCCGATCATATTTATCAAAAATTTTTTTGAGAGGAATTGAAAATAATCCGGAATAATATGAGTTCTTACTGCGTTGTTGTTACATACGTTTATGATTTGCTTGAGTTTGTGAGAATCGCAGTTCGGGATAGCTATTACAACTTCATCAACTTTTTGAGAGGATAAAATCTCGTCAAGGTTTTCTATTCCGCCAAAATAATTTTCAACTCCGCCAGAGTTTTCATCAACAAAACCAACAAGGTTGTAACCAAAGTTTGGATTCGTTTCAACAAGATTGTAAAATTCTTTTCCGATATTGTTAGTGCCGATGATTAATAAATTTCTTATATACTTACCTTTTTCGTGCAGAGCTTTTTGAATCAACTTAAACGAAACGGTTTTGAATCCAACCAAGAAATTTAGAAGTATAAAATAGGAGATTATAAAGTTTCTTGTGAACAAATCTTCTTTTGTTACAAAGATGAAAATAATTGAGGCGATGATTTGTGCCGAGGCGTTTTTTAAAATAATAACAGCTTGATTTGAAAAAGTATGTAAGCTGAAATTATCGTAAAAATCTGTAACATTGGTTGTGAAATACCAGATGATGTTGAGAACCAGCATCAACAAAAACATGTACGGTCTCTGGTAAAGAATGTAAGCCGGCTGAGCAATCCAGGCAGCAAGAAGAAATGAAATGTTCAGCAGAATTAAATCCGACCCAAGTTTTATAGAGTAAATGGATTTTTGGTTTACTATCATTATTAGAGTAATTTTATTAGGAAGTTAAAAAACAATTCAGAACTTTTTTAAAATTATTTCGAGCCAATACAAACAATAATAGTTTTGAAAAAATTGCAAGGTTATAGCAAATATGAATAAAATTAAACTTGCCGTTTTTCATGCTTTCTTCACTCAAAAAGGGGGCGGCGAAAAACTTATTTTTGATCTCAGAAATAACTTTAATGCCGATCTCTTTGCCGGAGCTATACATTTCAAAAAATATGATCCTAATAGCACTGATAGTTTTTCGCAAGAGCTGTTCAACACAAAATATAAACTAACTTACCTGCACAAAGATATTGATACGCTGCTGCTTCGCCTGATTAAGCGATTTATCTTTTTTGGTTTTTCACCCAAAATTAAAAAGCTACTCGAATACGAAGCAATTATTTTCAGTGGAAACGTAATGTTTGTACAGAGAAGAATCAAAAAACTTCGCGATAAATTTTCTGCGGATGCAAAACCCAAATTGATTATCTATTGCCACACTCCGCCGCGTAATCTTACAGATCAATTCGAAAGTTTTATAAACTCGGCTCCGAAGGGATTAAAGACAGCTTACAAATTAGGCGGCAAGTTTATTCTGCGGGAATATATAAAAGATATAAAGCAAGCGGACTTTGTAATTACAAATTCTCAGAATACGCACAGACGTCTCTTAGATTATACCGGTATTGATTCAACTGTTATCTATCCTGCAGTGAACACAGAAAAATTTAAATTCATCTCGCAGCAGGAGTTTTTTTTATCGTATGCCAGGCTGGAAAATATGAAAAGGATACCACTATTGATGGAAGCTTTTTCTAGAATGCCAGAAAAAAAACTTGTAATCTGTTCAACCGGACCTTTGCACTCTTGGGTTGCTGATCAAATCAGAAAAAAAAATCTTACCAATATTTCTTTTAAAGGATTGGTTACAGATGAAATCCTGGTTGAGTTAGTAGGAAACTGTTTA
>JBFLWC010000040.1:0-5529 GCA_040758415.1 Bacteroidota bacterium
GGATATATAGGAGAAAAAAATTGCGTCCCGATCTTAATAGAAGGTTTGAAGAGATTGGAGTACAGAGGATATGATTCTGCCGGTATTGGTATAATAAATAGTCGGGAATGCAAAGTTATAAAGACAGTCGGAAAAGTTTCAGAGCTGGAAAAAGCGGTCTATGAAGATCGCCTCGAATCCAATTTGGGAATAGGACACACCCGCTGGGCAACACACGGGGAACCAAGTATGGTTAACGCACATCCGCATGTAAATGCAGACCATACCCTGTTTCTGATTCACAATGGAATAATTGAGAATTATCTTTCGTTAAAAAAGGGTCTAGAAAAAGAAGGTTACAAATTTAGGAGTGAAACCGATACAGAAATACTAGCACATTTGATTGATCACTACTTAAAATTGAAACACACACTTTCCAAAGCAGTTCGTTATGCATTAAATGAAGTTGAAGGCACTTATGGAATAGCGGTAATTTATAAAGGCGAACCCGATAAAATTATTGCAGCACGAAAGGGTTCACCGCTTGTAATCGGGATAGGAGATAACGAAAATTTTGTTGCGTCCGATGTTAACGCATTGATTTCGTACACTAAACAGGTTGTTTATCTTGAAGACGGTGAAATTGCAGAAGTTTATAAAGATACTTTTAAGACAAAAACTATAGCCGACGAAACAATAATAAAAGAAATTTTCCAGGTCGAGCTTGGCATTGATGAAATAAGCAAAAGCGGTTATCCTCATTTTATGTTAAAAGAGATTATGGATCAACCGGAATCAATTTACAATTCGATGCGTGGTAGATTAGTTTATGAAGAAGGAATTTCAAAGCTGGGCGGCTTGCAAGGTTTTGAAGATAGAATAATCAATTCAAGGCGTATCATTATTTCAGCTTGCGGAACATCTTGGCATGCGGCGTTGGTTGGTGAATATATGCTTGAACAATACACAGGAATTCCGGTAGAAGTTGAATACGCATCCGAGTTTCGTTATCGTCATCCGATTATTACCAAAGATGACACAGTAATTTTTATCTCGCAAAGCGGCGAGACTGCAGATACACTTGCCGCGCTTAAAGAAGCGAAAAAGAAGGGCGCGTTAGTGCTTGGTATTTGTAACGTGGTCGGCAGCTCTATTGCCCGCGAGAGTAATGCTGGTGTTTATATTCACGCCGGACCGGAAATAGGTGTTGCTTCAACAAAAGCATTTACTTCTCAGATAGTTGTACTAGCGTTGATAACACTTCTTCTTGCGCGGAGAAGAAATATAAGTTTACCGGAAGGACAGGATATTATAAAAAATATGCAGCAGCTAACTGCACAGGTTGCAAAAATTCTTCAGCAGAATGACTACATTGAACAAATTGCGTATCAATATGTTGATTCAAAAAATTTTTTGTATCTCGGCAGAGGTTATCATTTCCCTGTGGCGCTTGAAGGCGCATTGAAGCTGAAAGAGATATCTTACATTCACGCTGAGGGTTACCCTGCTGCCGAAATGAAACACGGCCCGATTGCACTTATTGATGAAAACATGCCGGTGGTTTTCATCGCTACAAAGGATTCTGTTTATGATAAGGTTGTTAGTAACATTCAGGAAGTAAGAGCGCGCAAGGGAAGAATTCTTGCTATCGTTAATGAAGGCGATAACAACATTGAAAATATGGTGGACCACGTAATAAAAATTCCAAAGACGCATAACATGTTAGCACCAATACTAACAGTTATTCCGTTACAGTTGATTGCTTATCACATCGCTGTTAAGAAAGGACTAAATGTTGATCAACCACGTAACCTGGCTAAAAGTGTAACTGTCGAATAAACATAAAAAGAGGTGAGATATGTCCCGAAGAAACGTCCTTATTATGGGTGCAGCAGGACGAGATTTTCATAACTTCAATGTATTTTTCAGAAATAACGAGAACTACAATGTTGTTGCATTTACTGCTACTCAAATTCCGAACATTGACGGAAGAAGTTACCCCGCCGAACTTGCCGGGAAATTTTATCCGGACGGCATCAAGATTTACGAAGAATCAGAACTTGTTAGTTTAATAAACGAACTGAAAGTTGATGAAGTTGTTTTCTCATATTCAGATATCACTTTTGAATACGTGATGACGAAAGCATCAATTGTTAATGCAGCCGGTGCTTCATTCAGATTGATGGGCGCAGCGGAAACAATGATTAAAAGTACGAAGCCTGTTGTGTCTGTTCTTGCTGTAAGAACAGGCTGCGGAAAATCTCAAACGTCAAGAAAAATTGTAAAACTTCTTCAAGATTCCGGAAAAAAAGTTGTTGCCATTCGTCATCCTATGCCTTACGGCGATTTAGTGAAACAGAAAGTTCAACGTTACGCAACTCTTGAGGACTTAGATAAAAATGAATGCACAATTGAAGAAAGAGAAGAATACGAACCGCATATTGCAAGAGGAGGTGTAATTTATGCCGGCGTTGATTACGAAAAAATTCTGCGCGAAGCCGAAAAAGAAGCTGATATTATTTTGTGGGATGGCGGTAACAACGATATGCCTTTCTACAAATCCGATTTAACATTTACCGTTACAGATCCACACAGGCCGGGGCACGAAATGAGATACTATCCGGGCAACACAAGTTTGCGGCTTGCAGATGCTGTTATCATCAACAAAGTTGATTCAGCCGATCAAGAAGGAATTGTAACAGTTCGTAATAATATTCAGCATGTAAATCCAAAGGCAGTAATCATTGAAGCAGCTTCTCCTATAACGGTTGACAAACCTGAACTAATTATTGATAAACGCGTGCTTGTAGTTGAAGACGGTCCAACTTTGACACACGGTGAAATGAGATACGGAGCCGGCACAGTGATTGCGCGAAAACTTGGTGCAAAAGAAATTGTTGACCCTAGACCATTCACTGTAAATTCGATAACAGAGACTTACCAAAAATATCCAAACATCGGTGTTCTGCTTCCGGCAATGGGTTACGGCGATGAACAGATAAAGGATCTTGAAGAAACAATAAACAAAACAGACTGCGATTCTGTTGTAATTGGAACGCCGATTGACCTTGGAAGAATTTTGAAAATCAACAAACCATCAACACGCATTATGTATGAACTGCAGGAAATTGGCGGAAATACCTGCCAGTCCGTACTGAAATCAAAAGGTTTGTTATGAAAAAGATTGCTGTTGTTGCATTTGGCGGCAACGCACTCTTACGCGCAAATGAAATCGGAACAATTGAACAGCAAGAGAAGAATACTCTTGATACTTGTGAAAGATTGATCGGTTTGCTAAAGCGTGGTTACAATCTTGTAATCACGCACGGCAACGGTCCGCAAGTTGGAAATATTCTTCTTCGCAACGAAGCCGGATACAATCAGTATAAAATTCCTAAAATGCCTCTCGATATTTGCGTGGCAGATTCGCAAGGCGGAATAGGTTATATGATTGAACGGCAAATGAGAAATGCGATAAGCAAAACAAATCTTAGACGAAATGTTGTTGCTGTCATTACCGAAACTCTTGTTGATATTAAAGACCCCGCATTTGAAAACCCTACAAAACCGATTGGTCCATACTATTTGAAAGAAGAAGCCGAGTTGCTTTCAAAAGCTAACAATTGGGTATTTAAAGAAGACCCGCGCAAAAGAGGATGGCGAAAAGTTGTTGCTTCTCCAAAACCGATTGATATAATGAATAAAAAAGTAATAAAGGATCTAGTTAACCGCGGACACATTGTAATTGCTGTTGGCGGAGGAGGAATTCCGGTCTATTGGCATGATGACACTAAATATCTTGAAGCAATTGAAGCAGTTGTTGATAAAGATTTGGCGTCTTCGGTTTTAGCGCGTGAAATAAAAGCCGATCAATTTTATATTATTACGGATGTTCCGAAAGTGTTTATCAATTTCAATAAGCCGAATCAGAAAGAATTGGAACATCTAACGGCACCTGAAGCCCGTAAATATCTTGAAGCCGGGGAATTTCCCGCAGGAAGTATGGGACCGAAAATCTTAGCGGCTATCGAGTTTGTTGAAAGCGGCGGAAGAGAAGCGGTAATTACATCCGAAGAAGAAATTGAAAAAGAAAATTGCGGAACAAGAATAACACTGGAATAAGGAAAGAGAAAGAATAATAGAATAAAAAATAGAGGTGAGGTTAAAAATGGCTGTTAATATGAAAGGCAAAAGTCTAATTTCGATTGCAGATTTATCTATCGAAGAGATTTATCAAATTTTTGATGTAAGCAAAACATTGAAAGAAAAACTTTACACAGGAGAGCCGCACAAATTATTGGAAGGCAAAACCCTCGGAATGATTTTTGCAAAACCTTCAACACGCACACGCGTTTCGTTTGAAGTGGGCATTTATCAACTCGGTGGAACCGGATTATATTTTGGACCGAATGATTTGCAGCTCAAACGCGGAGAAACTATTGCCGATACTGCAAAAGTTCTTTCCCGCTATTTGAATGGAATTATGATACGCACATTCAATCATCAAGATGTAGTTGATTTAGCACGGTACGGTTCAATTCCTGTAATAAACGGACTTACAGATTTGCTGCATCCATGTCAGGTTCTCGCAGATTTGTTCACAATTCTTGAGAAGAGAAGAACCCTGCAAGGACTGAAACTTGCATACATTGGCGATGGGAATAATATGGCTCACAGCTTGCTGAACGGCTGTTCAAAAGTCGGGATGGATATTTCAATTGCTGCACCAAAAGGTTACAAACCAAACGAAGATATTGTGAAAAAAGCAGCTGGGTCTGCAAAGTATATGGGAAGCAAAGTTGAAATATTAGATAGCCCAATAGAAGCAGTAAAGAACGCTGACGTAATTTATACTGATGTTTGGGCAAGTATGGGTCAGGAAGCTGAAGCTAAAGAGCGCGCTAAAAAATTTGACGGCTTTCAAGTAAATATTGAAATGGTAAAACATGCAAAAGATGATTACCTCTTTATGCACTGTTTGCCCGCGCATCGTGGAGAAGAAGTAACCGATGAAATTTGTGATTCGCCAAACTCAATTATCTTTGACGAAGCTGAAAACAGATTACACGTTCAAAAAGCAATCATGGCTTTGTTGATGTAAGATAAATTAAAACTAATTCACGGAAAGAGAGTATTGAGTGTGTTAAGATTGAAGGAAGAATACTTTCGAGCAAAGTCTGAGATGAACAAAAAATGAAAAGGATAACTTCATTCGGAGAGTGTTTTGGTTAACAATTCCCAGTATTTAAAAATCGTTTTCAAAACTAGACTTATAACACACCACAACAACAGCGATCACCTCCCGCGAAAAAAAGCGGATAAATTCGGATTTATTATGTGAGTTTTTTCAGATTCGATTTTACAAAATAAACTGGTGCTAAAAACGTGATAGTGATACAAGACTAATTTCAAAAATAAAATTGTGCTGAAAATATTTGCATAGCTGTTCTTGGGTTCATTACATAAAAGTTTTGTGTTTACGCAGCAAGTGCTTAAGCAGTGAGGTGTGAAGTATGAGATGGACCAAATGTCATTTCGTTAGTTCACTTT
>JBFLWC010000041.1:0-7125 GCA_040758415.1 Bacteroidota bacterium
TCCTGTATATGTTGTTCTTAACAGCATCCGGAGCAGTTATAATGTCGGTTCAATTTTCCGCACATCAGACGGTGCAATGATTCAAAAACTTTACCTTTGCGGTTATACTCCGCATCCGCCTAAGAAAGAAGTTTTGAAGACTGCACTTGGCTCTCAGAACAGTGTTGCGTGGGAATATGTAAAAGATGCAAAAGAAATTATTCTTCAGCTCAAAAGGCAGGGAATAAAAATTTGCGCACTCGAACTTACCGAATCAAGTATTCCTTATTACACCTTAAGGAAAGAAAATTTTCCGATGGCACTTATTGTTGGAAATGAAATATCCGGTGTGTCTCAAGAACTTTTGGACTTGTGCGACCTCTCGATTGAAATACCGCAATATGGAATTAAGCAGTCATTAAACGTTGCTGTGGCTTATGGAATAACCATATTTGATTTAAGAAGAATCTTTGATGGTCAATAGTCATTAGTCAATTGTCATTCGTCATTCAGAAAATAATGATAAATGATAAATGATAAATTATAAATGACGATTGAAATGACCAATGACTATTGACCAATGACTAATCAGGTCTTTGGATTTTTTTCTTAGTTGTATCGGAATCTGCTTTTAACCGTTGAAGATATGACTGACGTGCAGGGCGCACTCTAATTGAATCTCTTTCAACTGTAGAATCTTTTACAACGGGTTGTGCTTTAGGTTCGGATGGTTTACCGGTTTCATCTTTTGTCCGCAAGCTGGCGGATTGTATCTGCTGTTGTTTCAAAGCTGTCTGCTGTGCTTCATTCAATTTTGCTTCTTTTTGTTTCTCTTCTCCGTCTTTAGCAGATTCCTTTTGCCTTGCCTCGGCTTCCCTCTTTATTCTCTCTTTTTCATTTTTATATTCGGTGTATTTTGCAAACACTTTACCGGTAATCGGAAATTGAACAAAATCTTTTGTTAGGATTTCGTATGCTACTGCGGCTGAATCGTACATCTTCAAATCATTTTCGTAAATCATTCCTATGTAATAAATAGATTTTGGTGCAAAAGGAGACTTCGGAAAATTTTTGTGAATACTACGGAATGAATCAATCGCTTCTTCATATTTTTTATTGTAGTACTTTTCCTCTGCTTCAACGTAAAATTTTTCTGCCGGGTCGTAAATTTTTTCTGTTACTGTTTTCGTTTCCTCTTTCTTCAACAGTCCTAATTTTTGAGCCGCGGCATTTCTCATCGGATCATTCTCAAAATTATCGTAAATAAATTTGAAAAGACTATCTGCTTTTACAGTATCATTTATGGTTTCATAATAAGTGGCAAGAGCGTACATCGTTTTTACTTTTACACTTTTAGCCGGATATTCATCCAAGATTTTTTTAAAAAAGATGACTGCAGAGTCCGGCTCTTCGAGTTCCGAAAAGAATAGACTGGCGGTGTTGTACAAATTTTGCGAAATGACTGTTTGAACAGAATCGGCTGAAATTTTTGGACGCTCCGGTTTTTTGTATTTGCCCTGAGCTATCTGCTGTGAAAGTGAAGTTTGTTTTCCTTTTTGTTGATTTTGTAAAAGTGTTTGCTTCTGCTGAAGTGAAGGGTCTGCTGCTTCTCGATTTAGATTAAAACCGGCAGGATTGGTTTGTGCCTCCGATAGTTTTCTCATTTCATCAAGGTATTGTCTGTATGCGATATCATAATCAAGAGAATCTTGAAGGTAACGGGTTGGATTATTGATATACTCTACTTTCAGGTTGAGTTCTTTCAGCTCGTTTTTTAAACCGAAGTATCGGTCTAAATCTTTCGACTTTTTTCCGGCTTCAAGTTTTAATTCCTGCGGTGCAAGTGAAGACGCGGCTTTATTGTAATACTTGTAAGAACTGTCGTAGTCCATTATTTTTTTCTTGTATATTTCGGCAAGTTTCATTTGAGCTATGCCGGCACTTGGACTCATTTTGTATGTTGAATCAACTTCCCTGAAAATTTCTACAGCTGGTTTTATCCGATTTTTATCGAGATGAATTTCCCCCAGTTCAACTAAAACCTGATCGAGATAATTTTTGAATTTACTTTGATATCTCAGCTCGTTAAGAAAAGCTTCGCTTTCGTCAATTCTTTTCAGTTCTTTAAGCAACCGCGCATACTCAAGGCGGCTCTGGAATTCTATATCGAATGTAGGTGCATATTTCAGTACAGATGCAAAAGCATCTAAAGCATTTTGTTTATCGCCTAAGCGCATATAAATTTTGCCGAGTTGAAACGATACAAGCGCATTTATCTCATCATCTTTTGAAATACTTAGATAATTATTGCATTCGTCTATAGCAAGATTAAATTCTTCTCTGAAAATATGGAAAGAGATTTTTGTGATAGAAGCATTATTGAACATCTCCTCGTCCCCTTCTTTCAACGCTTCTGTTTTTACTTCATCTATCAGTTTCAAACCCTCTTCAAAACTGCGCAGCTGAAGGTCAGTTTTTGCAAGCCACAATTTATTTTCCAAAGAATATTTTGTTTGACCGAGTCCGGCAAGCTCTACAAATTTTCTTTGAGCCCGCGCATACTCCTGCTGATAATAGAACGCTTTACCGGTTATAAAAAGTGCATCAGGAAAATATGAAGAGTTTTTTTCGTACTGAAGAATTTTTGAACACTTCTCAATAACTTTTGTGAGGTCCTGGCTAAGCGAGCTGCTTATTTGAACGCCGGGCTGAGCGCCGTATTGTGCTTGAGGTTGTGAGCCATATTGCACATTATACTGTGTTACCGGTTGAGTGCTGTACTGAGTATTAGTCTGCTTATCATCGCGGAAAACAAAAACGTCTTTTTTCTGTTTAAGAATTTCTTCTTCTGCTCTATCAAAAAGTGTTTTGGCGTTGTAATAAGTGTTGAAGTATGTTGTGAAGTCAATCCAGATTCCGCAGCTTGAGAGTAAAGTTGTAACGATGAGCAAAGACGTTAAGGCAAATAGTTTCTTTCTGTTCATGTAAAACATGACTTTTAACTTTTATTTTATTATGAAACCGTAAAAACTATTACGCAGATCCTCCTTGTTTTATTTTTTGAGACCCATGCAAAAGTACGAAGTATGAAATAAGATCCGCAAGCTGGCAGAACAAAATTCAAAGCACAATCCGTCAGCCGACGGACAAAGCACAAAGTACGATCCGCCCCTGCCTGCCGGGCAGGCAGGTTCTGCGGATTTCACGCCTGCTCCGTACAGCGTGGGTCTTTCGTCTAGCGTCTCACGTCTTGCGTGTTTTACAGAGCAGCCGTACCGGATTCATCAGTTCTAATTCTTATAACGTCGGAAATATCCGAGATAAAAATTTTACCATCGCCCACCTGCCCGGTTTTTGCCGTACGAAGAATAGCATCAACTGTTTTTTCTGCTAAGGAATCGTCAACAATAATTTCTATTTTAATTTTAGGCACAAATTCAATTTGGTATTCACTGCCGCGGTAAGTTTCTTTATGTCCTTTTTGTCGTCCGTAGCCGCGTACTTCCGTAATCGTCATACCGCGAATCCCTTCTTCAAGCAGCGCTTCTTTGACGTCATCTAATTTAAAGGGGCGAATAACAGCTTCAATTTTTTTCATAACTGTTCTAATCAAAAATCTTTGCCGTGGCAATTTTTATATTTTTTACCGCTTCCGCAGGGGCATGGTTCGTTGCGTCCGGTTTTTTCTTCTACTTTAATCGGCTGCGGTTTTCCTCTTCTGCCGCCTTCTTCAACTCCGCCCGGAGATGATG
This sequence comes from Bacteroidota bacterium, assembly GCA_040758415.1. Lineage (GTDB taxonomy): Bacteria > Bacteroidota > Ignavibacteria > Ignavibacteriales > Melioribacteraceae > Fen-1258. The sequence goes on from JBFLWC010000041.1 coordinate 3,732, forward strand.
TGTGCAAACCCAAATTATCAGCCGTATCTTTAATTGTTCTGATGCGCTGGGCAGGTGTAGTTTTTCTGCCTTGAACTTCTGCAGGCGCCTGAGGCCAAAACTTGAAGCAGAAAGAAACTACTTCTTTTCTTATCTGATCAAGCAAACTCAAAAACAAATTGTACGATTCGGACTTGTATTCAAGCAGCGGGTCTTTCTGTCCGTAAGCGCGCAGACCGATTCCTTCTTTCAGGTCATCCATCTCGCGCAGATGCTCTTTCCATTTTTCATCAATCACATTTAACACTGCAAATCTTTCCAGCCGTGCCATCAACTCGCTGCCAAGTATTTCTTCTTTACGGTGATAAAAATCTTTTGCGGCTTCAAAAAGTTTTTCTTTAACACCTTCTTTGCCTAGTTTTTCAAAAGTATCCGGCTCAAATTTCATATCAATCAAAAGATTTTGCAGCATCTCGTTATGAATATTTTCAATACCGCCTTCATCGTAATATTTATCAACAATAATTTGAATGAACTCGTCTAAGTAGTCGAACACTTCACCTTTGAGGCGCTCGCCTTCAAGAGCTTGTTTTCTTCGCGCATAAATAACTTCGCGCTGTTGATTCATTACGTTATCAAATTCAAGCAGCCGTTTTCTAATTGCGAAATTATTCTCTTCAACTTTTTTCTGAGCACGTTCAACCGAACGGGTTATCAGCGGATGTTGAATTGCCTCCCCTTCTTCCATTCCCATTCTGCTCATTACATTTGTAATACGATCGCTTCCGAAGAGGCGCATCAAATCATCTTCGAGCGAGATAAAAAACTTTGTTGCCCCCGGGTCGCCCTGACGACCTGACCGACCGCGCAGCTGACGATCAATACGGCGCGATTCGTGCCGCTCTGTGCCGAGTATGTAAAGACCGCCAACATCAACAACACCGGCACCAAGTTTAATATCTGTACCGCGTCCGGCCATGTTTGTTGCAATTGTAACAGCGCCGGGTTGCCCGGCAAAGGCAACAATTTCTGCTTCGCGTTGATGCTGCTTTGCATTCAACACATTGTGTGTAATGCCCTGCCGTTTGAGCATTCTGCTTAATGTTTCGGAAACATCAACACTTGTTGTACCTACTAATACCGGTCTTTTTTGCTCGCGTAATTCTTTTATCTTTTCTAAAATAGCATTATACTTCTCTCGCTTGGTTCTATAAATTGCATCGTCTTCGTCTTTTCTAATAGTAGGTCTGTTTGTTGGAATGACAACAACTTCCAATTTATAGATTTCGAAAAACTCGCCTTCTTCAGTTTCGGCGGTGCCGGTCATACCCGCAAGTTTTTTGTATAGGCGGAAATAATTTTGAAGAGTGATTGTTGCAAGAGTCTGGGTATCGCGCTCAACTTTTACATTCTCTTTTGCTTCGATTGCTTGATGCAAACCGTCGGAATATCTTCTGCCTGGAAGAATACGACCGGTGAACTCATCTACAATTGCAATTTTGCCCTCTTCGGTTATAACATATTCATCATCTTTTTCGAAAAGAGTGTATGCCTTGAGAAGTTGATTAAGTGTGTGAATCCGGTCTGACCGCTCGGCATAAAGATGATAGAGTTCATCTTTCTTTTTGATTTTATCTTCTGAAGAGATTGATACATCATTTTCTATTTTACTGATTTCTAATCCGAGATCCGGAAGAACAAAAAACTCTTTTGGCGCCGATGAACCCGCAGCAAGTTCTTCGCGTCCTTTTTCAGTTAGATCCATCTGGTTGTTTCGTTCTTCGATTGCAAAATAAAGTTCTTCATCAATCTCCGGCATCCGTTTGGCGTTCTCCCGCAGGAACTCGAGTTCGGTTTGTTGCAGAAGTTTTTTGTATTCAGGTTCGGAAAGAAGTTTCATCAACGCTTTGTTTTTTGGAAACCCGCGGTGAGCACGCAATAAAAGAACGCCGGCTTTTTCTCTTTCTTTCCCGTCACCGGAATTTAAAAGCTGCTCGGCTTCTTTCACAATTGAGGCAACAAGATTCGACTGCTTTCTCCACAATCGTTCAACACTCGGTTTCATTTCATCGAATTTATGTTCTGTTGAACCGACTGCGCCTGAAATGATGAGCGGTGTTCTTGCTTCGTCAATTAAAACTGAATCAACTTCGTCAACAATTGCATAATTATGCCCCCGCTGCACGCAATATTCTTTTGCGTTTGCCATATTATCGCGCAGGTAATCGAAACCAAATTCGTTGTTTGTTCCATAAGTTATGTCGCAGTTGTACATTTTGATTCGCTGGTCGGAATCCATTGTGTTGAGAATACAACCGACTGTCAATCCGTGGAATTTGTAAATCTCGCCCATCCATTCGCTATCGCGCTTTGCAAGGTAATCGTTAACAGTTACCAAATGAACGCCCCGTCCAGTGAGTGCATTAAGATAGATAGGCAGTGTTGCAACAAGTGTTTTACCTTCACCGGTTGCCATCTCAGCAATTTTGCCTTGATGCAAAACAATTCCGCCCATAAGTTGAACATCATAAGGAATCATATCCCAGGTAATTTTATTTCCCGCGGCAACCCAGGATTTGCCAACAAGGCGGCGGCAAGTTTCTTTTACAACTGCAAATGCTTCGGGTAAAAGCTCGTCTAAAATTTCTTCGTAACGCTCTGTAAGTTCGTCTTCATATTTTTCAATCTCATCATAAATTGTATGTTTGTCTTCTGAAAATTTATCGTCGAGTAGTTTATTTTTTAATTCGGCAAGCGGATTTTGAATATCTTTAGTTGCTTCATAAATCCGTTCTTTAAATTCGGTTGTTTTGGTGCGGAGTTCTTCGTCGGATAAGTTTTTCAGCTTTTCCCATTCTAAATTTATCTGCTCTACTATTGGCCATAACTCCTTTGTAGCACGTGCATTCTTATCAACAAAAATCTTTTTCAACAACGATCCGAGCATCAACCTCTCCTAATTTTTCGGGAAGCAAATTAAATAAAGGGGTTCTGAAATGCAATGAAACTGCATCTATCGGCTCGTTTAAGAATTTTCTATTTTAGCCATAGAAACAAATGATGGATTCAGATCTTGCACAGAAAGAAATTTCAATTCTCGGGTGGATTTGTTAAGAAGCTGGCAGAGACAACCGAAGGCGCAATTGATTCTGCTATATTTGAAAATGTTTTATCGCTTCTTGAAGAAGAGGCGGCGAAGTTCTTTTTCACATCATCTTCAGAAGCTAATCTGCTTAGAATTTTTTCTTCAATTTACGATAGAACATTTTTCTTTCAAGAGATTTCAAAATTTCCGCATCACGGAGAAATTTTAATTGCAATATCGGCAAGCAGCAATTACTTGACGGATATCGTAGTTCGTAATCCGGAATTTCTTTATCAAATTTTTGATCAGGAATATTTGACGAAGAAGCCG
>JBFLWC010000042.1:0-2194 GCA_040758415.1 Bacteroidota bacterium
GGCAATAGAAGTTTACGGCAAACACACGCTTGGAGTAATAATGACAGGCATGGGTAAAGACGGATTTGAAGCTGTAAAAGTGTTAAAAAGTTTGGGTGGATGTTGTATTGCTCAAGATGAAGAAAGCTGCGTTGTTTACGGAATGCCCAAAGTAATTATTGATGCCGGTCTTGCCGATTCAATTTTGCCGGCAGAAAAAATTCCAGAAATGATTAACAAGGTGGTTTAAAATGACTAATCAGTTTGAAGATGCTCTTTTCAAAGACATATTTGAAAAAAATAAATTGCATACAGGTAATCTTTTAAAAAGCAGCGATTTTGAAATCAGCGGCGCAGCAAGAATTACCGTGGAGGATGACGAACTTGACGGTGTACGCATTCTTCTAAAAAAAGATGCCAACGATTCAATAAAAGAGATAAAATTTGCCTGCTCGTGCGGTCAGACCAAATCAATTATTCTCGATTATTCTGAATAACTGGGGCTGTCCAAAAAGTAATTATTCAATTTTTGGCATTGCCATGCCTATGGCAAAAATCCGTGAAAACCTGCCTGCCGTCAGGCAGGTCTGTTATAATCAGTGTTATCCGTGTTCCATTTTTAAAAAATAATTACTTTTCAGACAGCCCCGGTGAATAATAAATTGCAGTTGGTGAATTTTAGCCAAAGTTAATCCTTCTTTCTATTTCATTTCCGAAAAATTCAAACATTTCTACTGGCATTCCATTTGGGTAATCAAAACAAAAAAATCCAAGAGGAATTATGTCGGAAACCGTCAAGCTTCTGCAAAATCTTTTAGATTACAGCGCCGCCAAAAGCATGGTCATTTCAAAAAATATAGCCAACATCGGAACGGAGAATTACAAACGCGAAGATGTTGTGTTCAAAAACATGCTCGATGAAAATGTTAATTCGCTTCTGAAGACATCCGATGAAAAACACCTCGGTACATTTCAAACGAACGAATCACGCAATTCAAAGTTCGAATATGTTTATGATGAAAGCAAAGAGATGGAATCAGGAATCAACAATGTAAATATCGAAAAAGAGATGACAGAACTTGCCGAGAATATGATGCGTTTCAAATTCGCATCGAAAAAAATCGGCGATCATTTTAAAACAATACAGAATGTAATTAAAGGCGGAAGCAGAATATGAAAATCATAGAAAGTATATTCGGCTTAGCCGCAAGTGCGCGCGGCATGAGCATCCAAAGAAAAAGGATGGATTTAATTTCGCAAAACATTGCCAATGCAGATACCGTTCGTACCGAAAACGGCGAACCATACAAAAGAAAATTTCTGAAAGTGGAAACGGAGCAAAACACATTTGCAAACTCGCTTTCAATGGAAGGACAGCTTCTTCAACTCAACAAAACAAACAGTGGACATATTGCAGCATCTGCCGGGCAGCAGGATTTATCGTTCCAGACTGAAATGGGTAATGTTCGTTTAGATGAATTGCAGGATCAAAAGGAGGGCGACTTAGTTTACATGCCTGATCATCCCGATGCGAACGGGAAAGGTTACGTTGAAATGTCGAACGTAAATGTGATAAACGAAATGGTTGATATGATAGCGGCAACGCGCAGCTACGAAGCAAATCTTCAAGCACTCAATTCTACAAAACAAATGGTAAAAGATTCCCTGGAGATCTAAATGAAAGTGTCTACTAATTCGATTGGCAATTACAATGCAACATACTTAAAAACTCCGGCAGTTAGAACAGATGCCGCAAGTGTAAATACTAAAACTCCCGGGGAAATAACAAACAAAGAAAATATCTCTGCCGAAGAAAAAAAATTCTTTGCTAATCTTTATCCTGCACAGAAGGAAGAGGTATTTAGTTATCAGTTTTATAACTCTAAAGGAAAGATTTCCGGCGTTCACGTCGGTTCACTATTTGATAGGAGAGGTTAAAATGAAGATAGAGGGATTAGGAGATTTTCTTCCCGATTCAATTCAACCAGCAAAAAACAAACAGATAGGCGGAGAAAATTTCAGCAATACATTGAACGATTTGATCAAGGATGTAAATCAGAATCAGATCAATTCGGAAAAAACAGTTGAAAACTTTGTTACAGGAAAAGGAGTTGAACTGCACGAAGTAATGATTGCAAGTGAAAAAGCAAAAACCAGTCTTGAACTTTTGATGGAAGTAAGAAACAGAGCAGTTGATATGTACAAAGAATTAACA
>JBFLWC010000043.1:0-2494 GCA_040758415.1 Bacteroidota bacterium
GGAAGTATTTCATCTGCTCTGCAAATCAATTCTGACGGTTTAACATACACTTGCGTTGTTAAAGTAATTCCGATTGCTTCTTCAGGACCTGCCTTTGGCGAAGAAGGTCTGCCGTAAACATCTATAGTTTTTACAGCCGATCTCTTGCCCGAAGGAAGAAATACTATCTCATTGCCAACGTTGATTGTTCCTGAATTGACAGTGCCGGCAATTATTCTTCGGTTGTCTCCATTGGCTGTAAACTTGTATACTCCTTGCACAAACATTCTAAAATAATTTTGATCGTCTTCCTTTTCTTTAATGAAGCTGTCAATTAACTCAACAATTGTAAGTCCGTTGTACCAGGAAATAATTTTTGAATTTTCGGTAATGTTGATTCCATCTCTTGCCGCTATTGGAATAAATATTAGTGGTTCTATCCCGATCGCTTCAAGAAATAAAGTATATTCATCTTTGATTTTGTTAAAGACGATTTCACTGTAATTGACCAAATCCATTTTATTAACAGCTACAGCAACTTGTTTTATACCAAGAAGGGATAACATATAAGCGTGCCTTTTAGAATTTTCAGCAATACCTTCATGGGCATCTATTAAAAGAATGGCTGCTTCGGCTCTTGCAGCGCCGCTTATCATATTTTTTAAAAACTCGATATGTCCCGGTGCATCAATTATTATGTATTCCCGTTTTTGAGTTTTAAAAAATATTCTTGCTGTGTCAATTGTAATTCCCTGTGCCTGCTCGTCAATCAGAGCATCCAAAAGAAATGCGTACTCAAACGGCTTGGAATTTATTTCGCAAGTTCTTTTCACCTGTTCAAGTTTGCCATGCGGAAGTGAATTAGTGTCAGCAAGCAATCTTCCAACGAGCGTACTTTTGCCGTGGTCTACATGTCCAACTACAACTATGTTCATTCTTTCTTTCATTTACTTCCTTCTCAAAATTTTTTTTGCCTCTGCGTTCTCTGCGTCTTTGCGGTTAAAGTTTTTACCGCAGAAGGGACAAAGCTAAGCGCAAAGGAATATTTTTATTTTTTTCTTGCTCATGCTCTTGCTCATGTTCTTGCTCATGCTCTTGCTCATGCTCTTGCTCATGCTCTTGCTCATGCTCTTGCTCATGCTCTTGCTCATGTTCTTATATCTATAAGTGCAAGAGCAAGAATAAGAGCAAGAGCAAGATTGGGATTACATATAGCCATCGCGCCGGAGTTCTTCTAAAGTGCCTCCGCCTTCTTTGTCTTGTTCTCTACCTGATCTTTCTGCAATGTTTGCGAACTTTCCACTTTTTAATTCATGAATAATTTCTTTTATATTTTTTGCATAGGATTCAACCGGCTTAGTACACGGATAACATCCTAATGATCTGTAACGTAATCCATCCCCGTTATCAAAGTAGAGAGGAATGATGGGAATGTTTTCTCTATCCAAATATTCCCAGATATTTAATTCCGTCCAGTCTAATAACGGATGAACTCTTACGTGGGTATTGGGAGCGAAATCAGTCTTAAATTGATTCCACAATTCCGGCGGTTGATCTCCGATATCCCAATCGTTATTTTTATCGCGCGGAGAAAAATATCTTTCTTTTGATCTGCTCCCTTCTTCATCAGCTCTTACGCCAACAATAACTCCTGTATAAGAAGCTCTATCGCTGTCTTCTACAAACTCGCCCGTTTTATGGTCCAACTTATATCTATGCCATTCGCCCGAAAGTGTATTTTTTAGTGCTTCTGTTTTGAGATACTTACAGCAGGTAATTCTATCAAGGTTGCCATCTGGAAATGTAAGTTTGTTTTGCAAAGCGGTCCTGTTTTGCCCAACTATCAAATTTATTTTCCACTCTAATGCTAATTTATTTCTGTATTCGATCATTGCCGGAATTTTATAGGCGGTATCAATGTGAACTAACGGAAATGGAATGTGCCCGAAGAAAGCTTTTTTTGCTAACCACAACATTACAGTGCTATCTTTTCCTATAGACCAAAGCATTGCAAGATTTTTGAATTCTCTGTATGCTTCGCGCAGAATATAAATACTGTGTGCCTCAAGTTTTTCTAAGTAATCCATTTTCACTCACTTTATTTTTTTGTCCCCAATTATCAAACACAGATTAAAAACCTGTCCCGATGTTTTTTATCGGGGTCTGTGTTACATTTAATTCAACTAAGTCAGTCACCCTTCCCTTAGGGAAGGGGCGGGGATGGGCTTTATATGTAATCCGCACTCTTTTGTATCCGCATTTTCCCACCACCATCTTCCGTCACGAACTGTACCGCCTTCTTTAACCGGACGTGTACAAGGTGCGCATCCGATGCTTCTGTAATTCTCTTTATACAACTGATTGTAAGGGATATTGTTTTTGTTTATGTAATCCCATACTTCTTTTTCAGTCCAGTTGAAAAGAGGATTTATTTTTATGATTGAAAAATTTTCATCGTATTCCACAAGGTTGATGTTTTCTCTTGTAACAGCCTGTTCTCTGCGTAGACCGCTTA
>JBFLWC010000044.1:0-10788 GCA_040758415.1 Bacteroidota bacterium
CTAAACGCATCAACACACCAATTAGAACACCTACTAAGAAGAATATAAGGATAGAAACTAAATACATCAGGCCTATTCTTTTATGATCTGTTGTAAGCAGCCACGAAAGAATGCCTGAATATTTATTTGTGGATTGCTGATAAAAACTTTTTACAGCTGTAGAATCAGCCATTTATTTTTACTCCTTTAAGATTCTGTTATACGTGAGACGTGAAACGCAAGACCACCGACTTGTGTCGGGGCAGGCGTGAAAAGTACAACTTCGTCTTTCGTACTTCGTATTTCGTCTTCTTATTTCTTTTTTAACAACAACACACCAAGAAAAATTCCAACTCCAATCAACATAATAGTTCCAACAATGCGCGTAATATTCAAGGTGTATTGTCTTCCCTTTGGATCATAACTAAAACAGTATTTCAAAACTTTCGAGATGGTCGGATTTGTTTTTCCACTTTCAGCTTCAAGCAGCGCCATCTTAACGTCAAAAGGATTAAAATCCGTTCCAAATAAGTAGCGCGAAATTTTTCCTTTAGGCGAAACAGCAATCAATGTTGACGCATGAACAAATTGTTTATCAGCCGGCTTAAAGTAAAAACCGGCAGCTGCTGTAAGTTTTTGAATACTTAAACTGTCGCCCGTAAGAAACAACCAATTACCCGCATCAAATTTTCTTTTAATCATCTGGAGATAATTCCTTTTCCATTTAGCTGCAATTTTTGGTGTCTCGTGATGATCAAAACTTATACTCACAACTTGAAAATCTTTCCCGGGTTCGAGTTGAAGATTATCAATAGTCCAGGCTAATTCGGATTGAGTCGGGCTGCAAAGGTCCGGGCATTCATAATAAACTAACGCGATGAGTGTCGGCTTATTGATTATCTCTTTAAGAGTAACTGTGCTGCCTTCAGAAGTTTGAAAGCGTAAATCCATCGGCAATATAGCACCGAGCTTTTCATCAATACCGATTTCAATTTTCTTCTGTGGGAATGAAGAAAAAGAGATCAGCAAAGAGAGAGAAAAAAATAAAAATAAGAATTGTGTTTTTGTTGATTGCATTGATAAATTTTACATCGTTACAGTTTTCAAATAATCGTAAAGAGTTTTCCACTCTTCCTTTGACATTTGCACTACTGCAGGCTTAAAACCGGAATTAATAGGGTCAGCAAAAACAACCGAAATATAATTATCTAAACTTTCGCCGGCACTACTAAAAGAAACAAAAGTTTTTCTTAAATCCGTAGAAAATTTTTTTAGTAAATAAATACCTCCGTTTTGTCCCGCGGCTCTTACTTTGTCTTCAAATCTCAAAATCTTATCGTTAAAAGCGCTATACTCTTCGTCTAATTTTTGTTCGGCTAAACTAACAGGAATTTGATTTGGAGTATTAGCACCTGCAGAAAATTTGTATGCTGCATCCAGCGAATTCAGTTGCTCATCTGTGATTGTGGGAAATTGAGCAAGGGTTCTGATGAATGCAAGGATCGCAAATCTATCAGATGCAGGGATATATTCGTATGCACCCATCGCGCTTCCAGGCATTCCATCATTCAATGTTTTGAACATCTGATCTATATTGCGCCCTTGCATCCATCCATCTGCCGATACAAAATTTCTCGGCTTAGGATTTAATGCAATAGCCGCCGGTCCATCCCCCATTCCATTATTTCCATGGCAAGATGAACAATTTGCGATATACAATTCCTTCCCTTTTGCAACAAACTCTGGAGTAGGAGATTTTACAACTTCAAAATCAACCGAAGTTGCTGCACCGCCTTTTTTCATCATAATTTCTTTCTTCACATTCACAGTGTCGGGCACACTTACCGGTTGTTCGTTAAAAGAAACAGCAGTCAAATTTTTTACGAAAAATATCCCAAGCACGAGAAGAATAATTAAAAAATATGGATACACCCAGCCGAACAAACGCAGCGGGTCTTTTAACAGTTCTCTAAACTTTATTTCGTCTTCTGGTTTTTTGTATGAATTCATAAACGTATTCAATTATAATCTGAAATCAATTCCTCTTTTTAGTTTTGGATCTCCTATTGGAACGAGATTTTGTTTTTTAGCATTATAAACGAAAACAAGAATTACTAAACCGGCAATCAATATCGGAAAGCCAAGTTCAATCCACCCAAACAGCGCACCTTCTTTGCTGAAGTTCGGCATCACCAACCAATACAAATCATAATAGTGAGCAAATAAAATCCAGCTTGCCATTGTAATCAATCTTTTCGGTTCCATTTTAGACGGCTGAGAGAGGAGCCCGAAATATGGAACTACAAAGCGCACTAAAATCAATCCGACAGAAACGAATTTCCAGCTTCCTTCCCACCGCTGTAAAAACCAGAATGTTTCTTCAGGAAGATTCGCATACCAGATCAAGAGAAACTGACTAAAAGCAATGTATGCCCAAAAATTTGTAAAAGCAAACAAAAGCGCTCCAAGACTGTAGTAACTATCGGTGTGAATACCTTTTACAAAATATCCGCGCTCGTTGAGAAGAATAATAAAAACAGTTCCTGAGGCAAGTGCTGCCAGAACTGTTCCGGAAAAATAATAAACTCCAAAAATTGTAGAGAACCAGTGCGGCTCCAAACTCATCAGCCAATCAATTGCTGTAAAAGAAATAGTAAGCGCAAATAACGGCACGAACACAGCAGAAATTTTTGTGTTTGTTCTTGTGATTAATTGATCTTTAGTTTGATCCTGCCTGCGGGAATTTTTTGTAATGAAGTAATAAAACAAAAACCAGATTAACCAAAATGCAACAATGCGAACTATGAAAAAGTTTACGTTAAGATATGGCGCTTTGTCTATCAAACTTTTATCTGCAGGCGCGGGATGTGTCCAATGAAAAATATTGTTTACATTTAACAACAGCGGAATTAGCAATAATGGGAGTATCACAATTGAAGAGGAAAGAAATTCCCCTACTCTTCTAAAAGGAGTACTCCAAACTGCACCGGCGAGATATTCAACTGCAACGAAGAAAAGCGAGCCGATACCGACACTTGCAAGAAAAGTAAAAGCGATAATATTGTTGTATGCACTCCTTTCCGGATTGACAACATATCCAAGTACAACTAAAATCAAACCAACAATAAACAACGCAAGTCCGATTGTTTTAATTTTTGCCGGCAGATCTTTTTTCTGATATTCAATTGAAGAAGAACTCATTGTAAATCAGACTCCTTAGCATCGAGCGCTCTTTGTAATGCTCTTATATAATTTATTACTGCCCATCTTTCATCATTTTTAAGTTGAGCTGCATAAGAGGGCATTACGTTTTGTCCTTCTGTTATGACCGCAAAGATTCTTCCGTCTTTCCACGTTTTTACTTTTTCAGAATGAAGACTTGGCGGATTCGGAAATTGTCCTCGCAATCTGCTATCTCCCTCGCCCTGATACCCGTGGCACATACTACAATAGATATCATACTTCTGTTGACCGAGCTGCAGGGATTCTTTTGAAATCGGAATCGGGTTTATCAATCTTTCTTCCGCAACATCAGGCTGACCCTTAAACTCGTAAGGCAAATATCCGCGTGCAATTGTGCCGTTTACGGGTTGGCGCATTCCAAAACCGTCTGGAAATAGAACGCTCTTTTGCTGCACACTCAATTTTTGTTGTTCCATCATCCATGAAAACGGCTGCATAAAAAGAAGTTTGTTTAACGTAAAGTATGTAACTCCGGAAGTTATAACTGCAGCGAAAAACAAAAATGTTAAAAACTTCGGCTCAAGAATTTTGTGCTGATGTGTAATTTCTTCTTCCTCCCAGTAGACAGCATTAATTTCTACGGCACCAACACCTTCTAAAAATTTTATTATTGATGTTTCGTCAAACTTCGGGTCCTCGGCTTGTATGCTTATTCCATACTTATCTGTTGAAACTTTTTTCATGTATGAAGTTGCATGAAGCGGATGACTGTTGTTCGGAAGTTTAAAGAAGAAAAACAACATTGCAAGCACCGTTGCAATAGAAGCCGAAAGAACCGTTACTTCAAATGCGACCGGAACATAAGCCGGAAATGCGAAGAAAGGTTTTCCGCCGGTAACAATCGGATAATCAACGGCAGCAATCCACCACATTGTTAACATCGCAGCAAGCGCACCGGAAAGCCCGAAGACCAATGCAACATATCCAAGCTTAGAAGCCGGAAGATTCATTGCCTTGTTCATTCCATGCAGCGGATAAGGTGTATGCACATCATACTTTTTGTAACCGTGCTTTAATGCTTCTTCGGCTGCATGTTTCACTTCGTCAGGTGTGTTAAAAATTCCAGTGTAACTATATAAAATTTTTTCGTTCATCATTAATGGTCCTTATGAGAAGGTTGTGCGCCGTCAACAACAGCTTTTGCCTCAGCCATCGAAACCACAGGCAATGCTTTTGTAAATAGCAATATCCAGGTAAAGAAAAACCCAAAACTTCCTATCAAAATAGCACCATCAACCAACGTCGGTTTATAATATGCCCAGCTTGACGGCAGAAAATCTCTCGACAGCGAAGTTACAACAATTACAAATCTTTCGAACCACATTCCGATGTTTACGAAAACCGCGATGACAAACATTACCGGAATTGTTCTTCTAATTTTTTTGAACCAGAAGAGCTGCGGAGATACAACGTTACATGTTACCATAATCCAATATGCCCAGGCATATGGACCAAGCGCCCGGTTAAAGAATGTAAACCGTTCGGCTTCTACACCGCTGTACCATGCAATAAAAAATTCCATCATATAAGCATAGCCAACCATCGAACCTGTAACAAGCATTATCTTGTTCATCTTGTCAAGCGTATCAATGGTAATGATTTGCTCGTAATTAAAAACTTTTCGAATGACAATCAAAACATTCTGCACCATTGCAAAACCGGAAAACACCGCACCGGCAACAAAGTACGGCGGGAAAATTGTTGTATGCCACCCGGGCATAATCGAAACTGCAAAATCGAAACTAACAATTGTATGAACAGAAAGAACTAACGGTGTTGCAAAACCGGCAAGTATTAAATAAACCATTTCATAATGCTGCCAGTGTCTATTCGAAAAACGCCAACCCAGACTGAAGATTGAATAAGTAATTTTTTTGATTTTGTGAGATGTCCTCTCGCGCATTGTTGCAAAATCTGGAATTAAACCAACGTACCAAAAAATTAACGAAACGGTGAAGTAAGTTCCAACTGCAAACACATCCCACAATAACGGCGATGAAAAATGCACCCAAATAGAATGTTGATTAGGATACGGAAATAAATATCCTGCAAGCCAGGGGCGCCCAACGTGAATCAACGGAAACAACGCTGCGGTCATAACTGCAAAAATTGTCATCCCTTCTGCAAACCGTGCAATACCTGTTCTCCATTTTTGTCTGAACAAAAAAAGAATTGCAGAAATTAACGTTCCAGCGTGACCTATACCAACCCAAAAAACGAAATTGATTATGTCGAATGCCCAACCAACAGGATTATTGTTCCCCCACATTCCGATTCCATAATAGAATGTAAGTCCCAGCCCAAAGATTCCCAAGCCAAGCATCGAAAGTGTAATTGATAGAGCTATGTAGAATTTTTTATCGGGTTTAATTTCAAGCGGCTTGGCAATAAGATCGTCAAGTTCTCTTAATGAATGCTTCCCTTCAAGAACGGGTAATTCTTTCGTGTAATCAACAGCACTCACAATATCTCCTCCGAATGAATATTCCGAAGCTTAGCAATGTAAGTAACATTCGGTTTAACATTTAATTCTTCTAAAACATGATACGATAGATTATGATTTCTAAGTTTAGCCACCGGCGATTCCGGATCGTTCATATCCCCGAATGTTATTGCGCTTGTAGGACACGTCTGCTGGCACGCAGTAATAACATCGTTTCCATTTAAAATTTTTCCATCACGTGTTGCATTAGAACGAGCTTCCATAATTCTCTGAACGCAGAATGTGCATTTTTCCATTACTCCACGCGAGCGAACAGTAACTTCAGGGTTGTGAACAAGCGATGTTAAATCATTTTCGTAATATGCGTCTGCAAAGTGATCGCGGAAGTTAAAGAAATTGTAGCGGCGGACTTTATATGGACAGTTATTTGAACAATAGCGTGTACCAACACAACGATTGTAAACCATCTGATTGAGCCCGTCCGCGCTGTGGTTAGTTGCATTAACGGGACAAACATTTTCGCACGGTGCATTATCGCAATGCTGGCATAGCATCGGTTGATTGCTCACAATCGGATCGTCAGGCGTGCCGGAATAATAACGGTCAAGCCGCATCCATTGCATTTCCCGCCCGCGTTCCACCTGATCTTTGCCAACAACCGGAATATTATTTTCAACATTGCAAGATGTAACACACGCACCGCAGCTTGTACATTTGTTTAGATCAATAGCCATTGCCCATTTAACGCCGGTGTATTCGTGCTCTTGCGTAATACTGACAAGCTTTTCTTTTACTTTCTCTTTTTCTTCGTTCAGAAAGTTTGGTTCTTTTCTGTATTTTTCAACTGTGCTTTCTTGAATAATCTTTCTGATTCTGTGAAAATCTTTTACAAATGTATCGTCAAGCGAGTGATGCTCTTGCGTTGAAGCGAGCTTGTGTGTTCCGCCATTTTTTTTGATCGAAGCGCCTTCATAAATAAAAGGTGAAAACGAATATCCTTTTGACATTAGTGAAACAGCATTAAAGCCAACACCCTTTCCAATCTCGCCAGCAACTGTTCTGCCGTAACCTAATTCTATATTAACAGTAGCATCGTGAACTCCGGGCTGAACAAGAACCGGCAGAGTTAAATTTTTTCCATCTACGCTGACTTCAATGAAATCATTCATCCCAACATCGAACTGCTTTGCTAATTTTGGCGAGATTGCGGCGTAATTATCCCACGTTACTTTTGAAACAGGGTGAGGCATTTCCTGCAGCCAGCCGTTATTTGCGAACTTACCATCGCCAACAAAAAAGCTTTCATTAAGATGAACAACGTAGCCGCTTTTATGTCTAAATTCTTTTATGTTACTTAGAATAGAAAGATTAAATTTTTTCGTTTCTGCTTTTTCATCCATCAACACAACTCCATCATGAAGAGCAGAATACCAAAATGTTTTTGCATCGCTAAGAACATTTTTCTTTGAATAAACTACGGCGTCGAAATTGTTCATCAAATAGTTATGATACAAATCTTCTTTGTATGAATCCGCATCTCCTGAAATCCAGGTTAAAAGCACAGCTTCTTTTTGTCGTGTGTTGAATATTGGCGCAATTACCGGCTGTTGTAAACTATAAATACCACCGCGTGCATAAGCATCTCCCCAGCTTTCAAAAGAGTGATTAACCGGAAGAGTAAAATTTCCTAAAACCGATGATTCATTTTCGGCTTCAACTAAAGAAGCAATCGTCTTAACTTTTTTAAGTGCAGCTGCGTAACCAAAATCTTCCGGCAAAGAGTAAACCGGATTAGAATCGAAATGAACAAGCACGCCGACTTTTCCGTTTTTCATCGAATCAACTAATTGAGAAATTTCTTCATAGGTGGATTGTTTTATCAACGATTTGAATGATGTAGAATAATCATAAAGCGCAGTGTTGCCAAGGATTTCGTTAAGTAAATTTACTGCAATGTGAACTTCTTTAGGTAGTGTATCGCCTGCATAAACTATTGCTTTGCCGCGGTTGTCATTCAAATCTCTTACAAGGTGCGCTATTTTTTCTTTTCCTGCGCTCTCAATCATTGATAGAGAATATTTTTCGATTATTGATTTTACATTCGCATCCAATGCAACAGCCGAGCCGTTTTTTATCAACTCGTTTGCCAACGCAATCACAAATTCATACTGAACATTCGGCGGAATTTTTAAACGATAATCAGCCATCATTCCTGTTGCGCTCATCCTTCCTTCTGCAACGTACAAGCGGTTGAAATCAGCTTTGCCTACAACCTCTCTCTTAGAGGCAAACTTTCTCATATTTTCAATGTAACTTCCTTCGTTGCCGAGGAAGTCGGCATCGAGAGCAAGGATTATATTTGCTTCATCAAATTTAATTGAAGGATATTCAACAGTCCCGTAAGATTCTAACCAGCCATTTCTTCTCTGTTCATCATTTATAAGTGTGTGAGAATAAATTTTTGTGTTCTGATACTTTGCAGCAAAATCATCTAAAACTTTTTTTGTTGTTGGAGAAGTAATTGCGCCGGTTACAATTGCAATTTCCTCACCATTGTTTTGTGCCTCGTTTAATGCGGCAATGATATTTTCATCAGCTCTTTTCCAGCTAATTTGTTTTCCACTTGCCATCGGTTCGCGCAATCTTTCGGGGTCGTAAAGATTAAGTATGCTTGCCTGACCCTTAGCGCAAATTTTCCCTTTGTTGATTGGATGATCCGGGTTGCCGTCAACTTTTATAGGGCGGCCCTCGCGCGTTTTGATTAAAATGCCGCACGCTTGTTCGCAGCCGCTACAAGTTGATGCATAATAATTTGCAACACCCGGCAAAACTTCTTCGGGTCGTTTGTTGTACGGAATAACTTCTCCTTTATCGCGGTAATCTGTGCATGCAGTTGCAGTAAATGCAGCCGAAGCAGAAAGAAGTGCTAAAAATTTTCTTCTTGAAATTCCTGAAAGATGCGATGGCTCAAAATCTTCCGTAACGCCTTCTAAAAATTCATTGTGCTTAAATTTTATAGCTTCCGGATCGTTGTTATAATCCTGCAAACTTTTCCACAATTCTTTTTTATTGGATGAATTTGATGGAGTGTTCATCTTAACCTTTATTAGTTCTTTTAACAGCAGAAGGATGAATTGCTGTTTTTATTTTCTTTTTATTTTTATCGGATGCTTTTACAACCGAGGAAAAGAATTTGTATGGAATTACAGAAGCAATAGCCGCAATGAAAACGTTTTTACCAACTGTTCCAAAAAATTTTTTTCTGTTGATTTTATTCATCTCCAATTCTCAAATTTTAACGATGGCAAGCGGCGCAATTTTCAGGACCAATATTCACTTTCTTTAAATACGGCAGTTTATCGTGCGGATTCCTATGGCAATCTAAACAGGCGGTCATTGTAAATGGTTTAACCTGCTGAACCAAATCCATTTCTTTAACATTTCCATGACAACTTGCACAATCAATTTTCTTATTCACATGCACGCTGTGATTGAAGTAGGCATAGTCCGGTATTTTGTAAACACGCTTCCACGGAATCGGTTTTCCTTCTTCGTAATATTGAGTTAGTTTGATGATTTCCGGTTTGTCTTTGCGTGCAACGGTGTGGCAGTTCATACAAATGTTTGCAGAAGGAATTAATGCGTGCCGTTCTTTGGCAACGCCTATATGACAGTACTGGCAATCAATTGCCATTTGACCGGCATGAAGTTTATGAGAAAATTTTATTGGCTGTTCCGGTGCATATCCCACACTGTCTCTTTCCGCTCTTGATATGTAAAATGTTAATATGAATGAAGCCGCAATAACAAATAATGTTAAAGGCAGACGAATTTTTAGAGCGTAATCCAGAACAGTTCTCTTCATTTATCTCCTGTAATCAAAGGATAATGAATTTTCTTCTATGATTAAAAACAGAATTTTTTTTGTGACTCTGAAAACCAATCTTCTATAGCCGGCCAATAGTTGAATAAAGGACAAGAGATACAGTTAACAAAATTTGACTGCCAAAAATAAAAAATGAGAATTAAAATCCAAAAAAAATAATCGAAGCTGTCAAAAAATTTTTTCATTAATTTTTTCTTTCTACTACAAAACTTACCAACGATTCTAGAGCACTGCGCGATTTAGAATTGTTGAATGCTTTTAAATTGTTCAATGCCTTGTTGGCATAGTCAGCCGCAACTTTCTCTGCATAATTGATTCCATCATATTTCCGGGCAAATTGAATTACTTCATTAATGTCTACTTTTTTTGCGCCTCTTTTAATTGAACCGATAATTTTTCTTGATTCATCTTTTGGAGCTTGTTTGAGAGAATAAATCAAAGGGAGAGTAATTTTCTTTTCTTTGATGTCTCCGCCGAGCGGTTTACCGATTATTTTTTTTGCACCTATGTAATCGAGTATGTCATCACGAATTTGGAATGCTATACCGAGATTTTCTCCGAACTCCTGCATAGTTTTTATTTTTTCATCGTCATCTGTAGATGCTCTTGCGCCAACTTCACAACAGGTTGAAAGCAGCGATGCTGTTTTATCCGAGATTATTTTAAAATATGTCTCTTCATCGTTATCCAACTTTCTTGTTTTGCTTATTTGTAAAAGTTCACCTTCGGACATTCTTTTAACTGTGTTGGTGATGACGCGTAAAAAATCGAAATCATTTCCATCAACCGCAAGCATTAAGCCGCGCGAAAGAAGGTAATCTCCCATTAATACGGCAATTTTATTTTTCCACACAGAATTAATTGATGGGAAGCCGCGGCGTGTCTCGGCATTATCAACAACATCATCGTGCACAAGCGTGGCAGTGTGAAGCAGTTCTACTAATTTTGCACCCCGGTAACTTCGTTCGGTAATTCCACCGCAGATGTCACTGGATAACAACACAAGCAGAGGACGAATTTTCTTCCCTTTTTGTTTAAGGAGATAACGCGTTATTAAATCTACAAGTGCAACTTTTGATTTTAATGACTGCTTAAAAAGCTCATTAAATTGTTTGAGCTCGGCTTCAATGGGTTGAATGATTTCCGATAGAGATTTGTTTGTCAAGTTTTCTTTTGAAATATTTTTGAAACTAAAATACTTATTTCATATAAGAAAACCAATGGAACGGCAAGCAGC
>JBFLWC010000045.1:0-3585 GCA_040758415.1 Bacteroidota bacterium
GGGGAAATCAGTTTCTCTCAATACATCACCAGAAATCGCTTTGAACGTTGTCCCTGTTCCTTGCTCATCTAATTTTTTTTCAATAAATCTTAAAAAATAAAAAAGAAAAAGATAATTGTATGAATAGCGAACTGCCGCAAGACCTCTTCCTATACAACAAATTTGGTCAGCGATATTTGTTGCACCAACAGGGGCACGTACAGAAATTAAAACATCTTTTGCTTGTGCAATCTTGTTCGGGGCACTGCACCATTTTTCTGCAATCGGGTGTAAATCTGTAAATTCTTTTTTCCCTTGAAAGAAAGGTAAACCAATTCCTTTTTTGTTATAAGTTGAAGATGCCGGAGATTGCCCCATTACAATTTCGCACACTTCACCTAATTTTACTATCTCCCACCCTGGCGGTATGTTTTCTTTGTCAATCATTGTCTGAATCACGGATTTTGCAGATTAATGGATTTCACTGATTTCTGTGAGAGAATAAGTCGTTTGAATTCCAAACTCTTTGCACCGAAATTGATCAGTAAACCCACTTTCAGTTTGTATGCTTTTAAATAATTCAATGCCTGTGCGAGATGCACATCTTCCAATTGAGTGATTGCCTTTAATTCTACCAGCACTTTGTTTTCCACAACAAAGTCAGCTCTTCTCGTTCCGATAGGTTCTTCAAGGTCTTTATAGAAAATGTCCTGTTCAATTTCTCTGGCAAATTCCAAACCGGATTTGCGCATTTCATAGGCGAGGGCTCTTTGATAAATCACTTCCTGAAATCCATTGCCAAGAAACTTGTGCACTTCAAACGAAGCCCCGATGATTTTCTCTGTTATTTCCTTATATAATAAATCTGCATTCATTTTCTGTGTAATCATTCAATCAGTTTAATCCGTGATTCAGACATTATGCCGCCAATGCTTCATTTAATTCATCAATAATTTCCTCCATCTTGTCGCCAAACAACTGAAACATTTTCCCTTTTCCTCCGGCTGCGTCAAATGGCGTGTAATCCAGATCATCGGCATCTATGTGAACGCTTGTGGCAATATGGTCTTTGAGCATTCGCAGCCAGTTCATTTGCTCTTCTGTGAATTTTATTTTTCCCGCCTGCTTTTTGAAAACCCAGTCCTGAAAATTTTTGTCCACTGTTTTGTCGTAACTCGTCAATGCGCTGTCTATGCCTGTAACCTTCCGGAGAAGGGAAACCAGGGCAATCAATTCTGTTTTCGGGCTGCCTGTCGCTTTTTCCAGCTGCCCGTAAGCTCGCCACACCTGCATAGGCGCAAGCAAAGGTTTTTCCAATTTAAGTTTATCCAGCACCTCCTGAATCATTTTGAAAGTGAGTTCGCGTCTGCGCACCGGCTGCGAATAAAAAATCTGCAAGGCAATGATTTCATTTTTATGCTGCTCAATCCATGCTTTAAAATCATTCACAAGATTTTCTGCTTTTTCCCTGCTGTCGGTTGCCCAACCCTGATTTAATAACGAATCGGGATTGGTAATGTCAATCGTCTGCTCGTGCACCCTGCGGACATTTTCAATGTAATTGCTCAACTCGCCCGTGAAAACCTCCGCTGCTTTTTCTTTCAGCCCGTCATGTAATTTTTTAAACGCTTCTTCCTTTTTCAGAGGCGATTCTCCGGCAAGTTCGGTTTCAACTTTGGTTTTCAGTTCATCAAGCGTGTCGGGATTGTAAGCGTTCAATAATTCTTTCGCCACCTGATTCAAAGTTTTCCCGTTTGCCATTTCGGTGAACCTCTTTTTCTCCTGCTCTGTAATTTGTTTCTCCAAACGGATTAAGCGGTTGGCAAGAGAAGAAAATAAATCTTCATCGCGGTTCCCCACTGTAACTGCATTCAGTAAATCTTTCAAAGGGATGCCGGGCTTTTTCTCAAGCGGCCGGCTGTCGGTTTTGCAGCTTTTGGTTACGCCAACGGCATCCACAATCACGAAATGGTCTTTGGTGAATTTAGCCGAAGGAGAAACTTTTTTCAAATCATCCAGCGGAATTACTCTCGTGCCTCTGCCTTTCATCTGCTCAAAATAATTCCTGCTCCGCACATCACGCATAAACAGCAAACATTCCAGCGGCTTTACGTCTGTTCCGGTTGCAATCATGTCAACGGTAACCGCAATGCGGGGGAAATAATCATTGCGGAATTGAGCCAAAACGGATTTCGGGTCTTCGTCCTTGTTGTTGTAAGTAATTTTTTTGCAGAAGGAATTTCCTTCTCCGAATTCTTCCCGGACAATGTTTATAATATCATCAGCGTGGGAGTCGGTTTTGGCAAAGATTAAGGTTTTGGGCACTTCAAAATTTCCGTTGGCATCAAAACGCTTTTCATTTTTAAAAATTTCCGGCAGCATTTCTTTAAAGGTTTTTATAATCATCCGGATTTGATTGGGGTTCACTACATCTTTGTCAAGTTGGTTTGCTCCATAAGTTTCGTTTTCATCCTGCATTTCCCAACGCTTCCTGCGTGAAAGTTTTTCCCTGCGTTCAACATATTCGCCTTTTACTATTGTCGCTCCCTGCTGTGTAATTTTTGTTTCAATCAAATAGACATCATGCCCTACATTCACTCCGTCAGTTACTGCCTGTTCATGGTTGTATTCGCTTACAATATTTTGATTGAAGTAGCCGAAAGTCCTGTTGTCGGGGGTTGCAGTCAAACCAATTTGAAAAGAATCGAAATACTGCAAAACCTGCATCCATAGATTGTAAATGCTGCGGTGGCATTCGTCTATCACAATGAAATCAAAAAATTCTATCGGTAATCTTTCGGAATAAACAACCGGCATGGGTTCTTTCGGCTGCCATCTTTCATTGGGGTTTTCTTCTTCGGCTGCCTCGTCCAGTTCAGTTCCTTTCAGGATAGAGTAGAGCCGTTGAATGGTACTGATGTAAACATGGTTATCCGTGGGAATGTAACTTGACTTCAGGCGGTGAACACCATAGAGTTTAGTGAATAACTGATTATCATCATTCGGCAGGTAGGACATGAATTCCTGTTCTGCCTGTTCTCCCAGATTTTTTGTGTCAACCAGGAATAAAATCCGTTTTGCATTGGTGAATTTTAATAACCGGTAAATAAAAGTGATTGCGGTAAAAGTTTTTCCCGAACCGGTAGCCATTTGAATCAATGCTTTCGGTCTTGCATCTTTGAGTGACTTGTCAAGTTCCGTGATTGCTTTTATCTGGCAGTCGCGAAGTCCGTCTGTTTTAAGTTCGGGCAGGTCAAGTAAGCTTTTACGAAGTGATTTACCATTTATCAGCCACTTGCGAAAAGTTTCCGGTCGGTGAAAAGTGAAAACCGGCCGGGAGCGGGGTTTCGGGTCACGAAAGTCCGTGAAGCGGGTTACATCGCCAGTGCTCTCATACACGAAAGGCAATGGGTCGTTATTAAGATATTTCAGTTTGCTCGTTGCATATTCTTCTGATTGTGTTTCGTGAAAGGTCAATCGGTGTCCTTCTTCTTCCCGTTTTGCTTCAATTACCCCAACAGGTTTTTTGTCAACGAACATTACATAGTCCGTTTCCTTTCCGTCTTGTGTCAGATAATACCGCACTACAATTCCGGCAGAGGCATT
>JBFLWC010000046.1:0-4807 GCA_040758415.1 Bacteroidota bacterium
GATCAGAAAATTCAACTTTGTAACCTGTGTTAAAAGGTGAGTAAGAATTGTTTCTCATGAATTCGTTTTTCTCTTCACGTGCCTTTTCGATCTTTGTGATATATGCTTTTTGCTCTGGGGAATAATTTTTTCCGCACGAAACTAAAAGAAGAATAAGAGCAAGAGCAAGAGCAAGAATAAGAATGCTTAAAGACTTTTCTTGCTCTTGCTCATAATCTTGTTCTATTCGTCTGTATTTATTAAGACTTATTTTCATCAATTTGTTTTTTTAGTTGACTAAGTTTGTTCAATGCTTCAAGCGGTGTTAAACTGTTAATAGAAATATCGGAAATTTGTTTACGCAGTTCATTGTCTTTCATTTCAAAAAGATTGATTTGAAAATCATCACGGCTTTTCAATTTAGCAAGTTTGGCTTTTTTTATTTCATAAGGTGTCAATTCTTTGCTTTCAAGATTAGCAAGAATTTCTTTTGCGCGGTTTGTAACAAACAAAGGAAGTCCGGCCATCTGTCCTACTTGTATACCATAACTATGATCTGCACCTCCGGCAGAAACTTTGTGAAGAAAAATTACTTTATCGCCATACTCGCGTACTTCCACCTTAAAATTTCTTATGCGCTGAAACAACGACGCCATTTCATTTAATTCGTGGTAGTGAGTAGCAAACAAAGTTTTTGCCGAAAGGTTTGGATTCTCGTGTAAATATTCTGTAATTGCCCATGCAATTGAAATACCATCGAACGTACTTGTGCCTCGTCCAATTTCATCCAATAAAATTAAACTCTTGCCCGATGCGTTATTTAAGATATTAGCAGCTTCCTGCATCTCAACAAGAAAAGTGGATTCGCCGGCAGAGATATTATCACTTGCGCCAACCCGTGTGTAAATTCTATCAACCAAACCAATTCTAGCCGATGATGCAGGAACAAACGAGCCAACCTGCGCAAGCAATACAATCAATCCTGTCTGGCGAAGATAAACCGATTTGCCTGCCATGTTTGGTCCTGTTAAAATTATTATTTGTTCATCCGATGAAGAAAGCTTACAGCTGTTAGGAGTAAATTTTTCTCCGGGCGGTAGAATTCTTTCCACAACAGGATGACGTCCATCAACGATTTCAAGCTTATCCGATTCGTCAAGTTCGGGTCGAACATACCTGTATTCATCAGCACATTCTGCTAATGATTGATAGCAATCAAGCATTGCAATCAGTCGCGCATTTTCTTGAATTGCTTCTGTTTCAGCCGCGGCAGCAATTCTAACTTGATCAAAAAGCTGATACTCAAGATTGGCAATGTTCTCTTCCGCATTTAAAATTTTATCTTCATATTCTTTTAACTCGGGAGTAATATATCGCTCGCTGTTTACAAGTGTCTGTTTGCGAATGTAGTTCTCCGGGATCTTATCCTTGTGTGCATTACTTATGTCAATGTAGTAACCGAAAACTTTATTGTAACTAACCTTTAGTGAAGAGATTTTTGTTCTCTCGCGTTCCGTCTTTTGAAGATTTGCAATCCAATCTTTAGCGTTGGTGGATAATTTTCTGAGTTCATCAAGTTCTGGATTGTATCCTTGACGGATTACGCCGCCATCGGAGACAGCAAGCGGCGGATCGTCTGTAACAGCTCTTTCGATTTTATCAACAAGTTGTTCAAACGAATCCAGACTCTGATTAATAGCAACAAGCGTTTCTACAGATGTCTGGTCTAAAAGTTGTTTGATAAGCGTAATTTTTTTGAGCGAAGTCTTTAATAGAATCAGTTCGCGCGGATTAACTCTGCCAGTACAAATTTTCGATATTAATCGTTCGAGATCACCTATCTCTTTCAGTTCGTTCTGTAAATTTTTTCTAAGCGTTTTTTTTTGAAAAAGCGTTTCAACACACTCCTGCCGTTTAATAATTGGTTCTAATTTTTTGAGCGGGGCGGAAATCCATTTTTTCAACATCCTCCCGCCCATAGAAGTTACAGTCTTATCGAGTATAGAAATTAGTGAGCCCTCGCGTTCACCATCCTGCATTGTAAACATTATTTCGAGATTTCGCTTGGTCGAATTATCCAGAATCATATAATCTGAAGGATTGTGCCGCGAAATTTTGTTTATATGTTTTAGATTTACTTTTTGTGTTTCGCGCAGATAATTAAGTGCTGCACCGGCGGAACAAATTGCTATATGCAATGTTTCAATTCCAAACCCCTTCAACGTTTTTGTGTTGAAGTGATTCATCAAAAGTTCGGAGCAGTAATCGAAATGAAAAATCCAATCATCAATTTTAGTAGTGCGTGCAAAAGGAACGGCTTTCTGAATTAATGGTTCGAGTTCATGTTTAAGTTTTTTTGGAATTAAAATTTCGGAAGGATTTATCGAGGCAATCTGTTGAGCGGCTTCAGAACTCTTCACTTCAAAAGTTGAAAACTCTCCTGTGGAGACATCGCAAAATGCAATTCCCGCAATTTCATTTTCTATATATAGCGAGAGAAGGTAATTATTTTTTTTATGTTCAAGAAGTTTATCACTAATAGCTACGCCTGGTGTAACAATCTCAACTACTTCGCGTTTAACAATTCCTTTAGCGAATTTGGGATTTTCCATCTGTTCACAAACTGCAACCCGGTAGCCGGCGCGCACAAGTTTGGGTAAATAAGTATCAATCGCATGATGGGGGAAACCAGCAAGAGGGACTTCTCCTGCAGCGCCGTTTGCGCGTCTGGTAAGAGTAATACCAAGCGTCTTCGAAGCGGTCTTTGCATCCTCATCAAAAGTTTCAAAGAAATCGCCCACCCGAAAGAGCAAAATTGTATCCGGGTAGCTCTCTTTGATCTTCTCATATTGTGCCATTAAAGGAGTGATTGACATAGAGTTTATTAATTTTGTGCCAAAAATAGTTATTAGAGAAGTTAGACTCAATTGCTGAAGAAATCAAAAATAAAAAAGCTAATGATGAGAGATACAAAAGTACAACTTTGTATTTTGTAATTCGTAATTCGTACTTCGTACTTCCTAATTCATACTTCGTTCCGCTAAAAACGGGTTGCATTTAGGCATGAGATATTAAAATGAATTTCTCTGTGATGTCATTGCGATTTAGACTATATTTATTTTAAAAAAAAGAAGAATAATTTATGGTTAAGAACAGTTTCGAAGAGTTAGGTCTATCTGAAGAATCGCTTCACGCAATTCACATAAAAGGATTCGAAGAGCCAACCGAAATTCAAAAAAAAATTATACCGCTTATTTTAGAAAACAAAGTTGATCTTATCGGTCAAGCACAAACCGGCACCGGAAAGACTGCCGCATTTGCTCTTCCGATAATTGAACAGCTTAATGCGAAAGCCGGTTATCTCCAAGCACTTGTTATGGTTCCAACAAGAGAGCTTGCTATTCAAGTTGCCGAAGAATTTAATTCTTTACGCGGTCACAAAAATATTCACGTTGCACCCATTTACGGCGGGCAATCTTACGATACTCAATTGCGTCACTTGAAAAAGGGAGTTGACGTTATTGTAGGAACTCCGGGACGGATGATTGATCTCCTCGACAAAAAAAGTATGTCGCTTGAAAAAATTTCTTTTGTTGTTCTTGATGAAGCCGATGAAATGTTGAACATGGGATTTGTGGACGATATTGAAAACATTCTAAGTAGAACAAACACAAAAAGACGGACCTTGCTTTTTTCGGCAACAATGCCTGAAAGAATTTCAACACTTGCAAAAAAATATATGGGCAAGCGTGAAATCATCAGAACAAAACATTCCGGCAAAACAACTGCATTAACAGATCAAATTTATTATGAAGTAAAAGAATCCGATAAGTTAGATGCGCTTTGCAGAATTATTGATACAACTGTAGAATTCTATGGATTAGTTTTTTGCAGAACTAAACATGATGTTGACCATGTTTCCTCAAAACTTTTGGATAGAGGTTACGATACCGAAAGATTACACGGAGATATTTCACAGAATGTCCGTGAGAAAATTTTAACCAGATTTAGAAACAAAAAGATAAACGTTCTTGTCGCTACAGATGTGGCAGCGCGCGGTCTCGATATTGACGAACTCACTCACGTAATTAATTACGCTCTGCCTCAAGATCCGGAATCATATCTTCATCGAATTGGAAGAACCGGCCGTGCCGGAAAGGAAGGAACCGCAATTACTTTTATTTCTCCTGAAGAACACCGCAGATTGATGTTTATAAAAAATTTTACACAGACTGAAATCCGAAAAGAAAGAATTCCTCATGTGAAAGATGTAATTAATTTTAAGAAAGAAAAGATTACTGCAGAATTAAAATCAATGATTGAAGCAGGAGTTGCGCACAATTACACTGCGCTTGCAAAAGAAATGATAAAAAATCACAATCCGGAAGATGTTGTTGCAGCGTTGATAAAATACACGTATCAAAACGAACTTGAAGAAGAGAACTACGCAAAGATTCACGATCTTTTTGAACGAAAAAAGTCATTCGTTTTAAGAGATGGCAGACGGATGGGAAAAAATCCTACGAAGGCAGTTGCCAAAGGCAGAGAGAAGCGAGACACGAGACACTAAATGTAAAACATGAAAAGTACAATTTCGTAATTCGTACTTCGTACTTCGTACTTCGTAATTCGTACCTCTTATTGTCTCTTATAATTTTTTTGCTGTTTCTTTCCAGTGGTTGATAAATATATCCGAATGATGTTTTAACTCCCTAAAGTTTTGATTCTCTTTGAACAATTCGAAATCTTCACAGGTGAGTAATTTAATGCAATTCATCAATGCCCGTCCGGTGTGGTAAGTGCATTTCCAGATGTGGCTCTTCGGGCC
>JBFLWC010000047.1:0-5965 GCA_040758415.1 Bacteroidota bacterium
TATAATTCTTCTTTACACATTTATTTCTTCGTACAATTTTGCCCAGGAAGATACTACAATAACCCTGCCGGATTATAGTTACTTAAATCCAGGTCAAACCAATTTTTTGCTAAGAGGTTATGCTCACTCCGGTCTTGAAGTATATAAAAATAGAAGCACGTTTGTAGGCGGTACTTTCAATCCTCTTCTGCTATGGCAAACATCAGATAGATTAATTTTTGAAGGAGAAATAGAAGTTGAATTAGCCGGTAATCAAACCACCTTTGGTTTGGAATATGCAAACATGGCTTATATCTTGAATGATAAGATGACTCTACGATTAGGATTTTTCTTATTGCCGTTTGGAATTTATGGCGATAGATTGCATCCTCAATGGATAAACCCGTTTCCATCAAGTCCGCTCGGATTTTCACATGCTACCGCAGTAGGACCTACTTCAGATCTCGGCATTGAATTAAGAGGAGGGCTTCAATTAGGGGATTCAAAAATGAATTATTCATTTTACGTTGTCAATGGTCCTTCTCTTAACGATGGAAGCATGAACTTTGGTGATGCCGGAGTTCTACACTTCAATAACTTTGACGACAATAATTCTAGCAAAGCAGTAGGAGGACGGCTCGGTTTTCTTCCCATAAATAATTCTTCGTTAGAACTTGGCTTTTCCGGTTACTATGCTGGAGCAGGCAATAAAGATTCCGAATATGAAAACGTAAAAACTTTTATGTACGCATTGGATATTTCCTACATAGAAAGTCTGGAATTCTTAAGCAGTATATTCAAGCTGAAGGGACAGTATAATTCTGTGAACGTTGACAGAGCGCGGTTTTTTAATCTGCAAGCTGATGTTTTCGGCTCACTTTCGTTCGACAACAAAAGTTCTGCTTATTTTATTTATGCAACGTTAAATCCTGCTTCTTCTGAAAACGAGTTTATGAAAAATCTTGAGTTTGCAATTCGATATTCATCTGTGGATATGCCTGATGAGGCACCCTGGGGAATAGATCAAACACAATGGGTCTTCGGAATAAATTATTGGATTGATTGGCGCACGGTATTAAAGATTGCTTACCAGATTGATAAATTAAAATCGCAGTCTGCTGCCGATGCGTTATTAGTTCATTGGTCATTTGGTTTTTAATAGAGTAAAATTTCATGGAGAACAAAGATGAAATCAAAACAAAAAATGATAAATTTTTTCTTGGGAATAATTTTTCTTTCGGTAATAACTATTGCCGGGTGTGCTGCTTCGGAACAAATAGCAGAGAAATCCGGCGCTCAATTATGGGGAGAAAACTGCGTTCGTTGCCATAACGGTCCATCGCCAACTGCATTCAGCGATGTCCAGTGGGAAACACTGGGAATGCATATGAGAGTTCGCGCAAGCTTAACTGCAGATGAAACTAAGAAGATTATAGAATTTTTGAAAATGGCAAACTAGAGCTTTGTGAATTGTAGTTCTTGATACTTGATACAGGATACTGGATACTCGATGATATTGAATTGACTCTTGTGAGCGCGGGTGGGCTCGAACCACCGACCTTCACCTTAAAAGGGTGTTGCTCTACCACTGAGCTACGCGCCCATACAAGAAAATATTTTTAAGATCACATAGCGCACAAAAAATAGAGGCACTTATCTAAACAGAACTCAACAGTGCAAATCCCTATAAAAATTTGCGGGTGTAAATATAAACCTCTCACCAATAAATTCCAAAGCAGCTTGTCTGCCCGCTTAAAAATTATTTTTCTCAATGTTTTTTTTTATATTGAAATGCGTGTAAAAATAACAGATATGAAAGATTCCAGAATTCTAATAGCAGATGACGACGAGACCCTTTGTTACCTTCTCAAAGAAGAACTTATAAATGAAGGATACTCGGTTGATGTTGTTTATGATGGTAAAGACGCTATCGAAAATTTAAAACTTCGTTACTACGATATTCTCCTTCTGGACTTAGAAATGCGGGAAGTGCACGGTGAAAAAGTTTTGAATTATGCGAAAGATAATAATCCCTCTTTGCAGGTGATAGTTCTAACTGCAAAGTCAGATATCCGCACGGCGATTGACTGCATAAAACAGGGCGCCTATGATTTCATTACCAAACCGTACGAGTTTGGACATCTCTGCGTTACAATTGAACGCGCACTCGAACACAAAGACCTGCTTATCAGAAATAAAATTTTATCATCAAGGATCAGTCAAAAGCCGCTGAACACAATTATTGGTGAGAGCGCCAAAGTAAAAGATGTTATTCGATTAGCAGAGCGCGCCGCTAAATCAGAATCGAACATTTTGCTTGAAGGCGAAACGGGAACAGGCAAAGAATTGTTTGCAGAATTTATTCACAAAAATTCAAACCGCTCAAATAAACCTTTTGTTGCAATTAACTGTGCTTCACTGCCGGACCAATTAATTGAAAGCGAACTGTTTGGATACGAAAAAGGTGCATTTACAGATGCAAAAACATCAAAACAAGGATTAGTAGAAATTGCTAACGGAGGCTCTTTATTTCTTGATGAGATTGGCGAATTGAGCTTGACACTTCAGCCGAAACTTTTGCGCTTTCTTGAAAACGGCGAGTTTAGAAGAGTTGGGGGAATTACAAATCTTACCTCTTCGGTTCGTGTTATTGGCGCAACAAATAAAAACTTGATGGAGGAAGCCGAGAAGAAAAATTTCCGCCGGGATCTTCTTTTCCGGCTTAATGTTGTTACTTTAATAATTCCTCCGCTGCGCGAAAGAGAAGGAGACGTTTTGCTTCTTGCAGAGTATTTCCTGCAGAAAAAATCGCCGGTGCGTTCCTTAAAAAAACTTTCACCCGAAGCTAAAAATGATTTACTGCGGTACAACTTTCCGGGTAATGTGCGCGAGTTAGAACATATAATCGAAAGGGCAATTATTTTTTCAGAGACAGATATTATCCAGCCCAAAGATTTAAATGTGCCAAAAGATGATTTTGATTTTGGAAAATTTGTAAAAGCAGACGGAACAATTATGGATATGGCGGAAGTAGAAAAAATCCATATCAAACACGCACTGGATCTTAACAACTGGAACCGCGTTAACACTGCTTTTGCACTTAAGATCAGCCAAAAAACTCTCTATTCGAAAATTCTAAAGTATAACCTAAAATAGAATGAACAATAATTCTTCCATCAAACATCTTGCACACGATCTCAACAATATTTTTACACGCATACTTTATAGTATAGATTTACTAAAAAGGAAAATCGGCGGCTTTGATGATGTGCTTACATTGCTCAACAGCATAGAAAGCGGAACTTATCTTGCATCGGAAATGATCGAAGATGCTATCGGCTCTGAAACACTATGGACAGCCAGGAGAAGAATAAATATTAATTCAATAGTTACCGATGTTGTAAGTTCGTTTACGCCGTTAGAGAAAGATGGAGACATCCATAGGTCCGGAAAGACTCTCCGTAAGGAGTCCTTCGGACCGGGGGAAATACCTAACGGAGAAGCGGCAATTAAATCTTTTGAACAAAGTTATCTAACGGATTTTTTTCTTCGACAAAAAGGAAAAATAAATTTTCAGACTAATCTTGCTTCCAATCTGAAACCCGTGAATGGAAAGTATTCCGATTTTTACAGAGTATTTCTGAACTTGATAACAAATTCGATTGAAGCGATTGATGGGAAAGGAAATATTTTCATCTCAACTGCAAATCTTGAAGCGGAAGAAAAAATTGAAATAAAAATTAAAGACAGCGGCAGCGGCATAGAAAAAACAAATCTCAATCATGTGTTCGATGAAGACTTCTCTACAAAAGATAAAAACAAAACTTCCGGCATCGGCTTATCAATCGTAAAAAAAATTATCGTAGAATATAACGGCATAATAAAAGTTTCAAGCGAAGTAGGCAGGGGGAGCGAATTCACAATTACTTTGCCTGCGGCAGCAGTTTCTAAAACAGAAGTGAACGCTAAGGGAAAAACAATTCTTATTGCAGAAGATGAAGATATTTTACGCGAACTGCTTGCGGCTCTTTTTCAATCTTACGATTATACTGTGCTTTCTTCATCCGATGGGAAAGAAGTTTTAGACCTGCTTAAAGTTAGGATACCGGATTTATTAATTATAGACAGAAAAATGCCCGCGATGGATGGAATAACCTGCATTAGAGAAATCAGGAATACTCACAGTAATATTCCCATCATTCTTGCTTCGGGCTCGCCTGCAGAAACAAATGAAACAATCGAACAAATTACCATCAATAAAAAAATAAACAAGCCGTACAATTTTGAAGAGCTGCTTACTCTTGTGCGGGAGCTAATCGGGTAATTTGCTGCTTTCTTCACCTTTCAAGTCAATAATGTTGAGATCGTTGACGTAAGGCGTTATTACCGGTTTTTTTATTGAACCTAATTTTTCAAGAACGGCAATTATATCCTTGGCTGCGTTCTCAATAAATTCAACTCTCTTCAAAATGGTTTGAGAAGAAAAATTGGTTTTATCTAACTCGCGGCGGATAGCGGCAGTGGAAAGATTGATAAGAGTTAGCGGTTGCTTAATTTCATGATTGGCGGTTACAACAGTTGCAGCGTAAGTTTTAATTTTTTCTACTTCTATGAGAAGTTTTTTTGTTTCGCTGAAACGGAGTGCTGAATTGATTCTTGCAATCAGCTCGGTTCTATTAAAAGGTTTTTTAATGTAATCGAATGCACCCGCTTGTAATCCTTTCTTGAGACTATCTGCTTCCGTTAAAGCAGTCAATAGTATTATCGGAATCATTTTAGTTTCTTCTTTTGATGTAAGCGTTTGGCAAACATCAAACCCCGAAACATCCGGCATCAATACGTCTAGAAGAATCAAATCGGGTCTTTCTTCTATTGCTTTTTTGATCCCCATCTCGCCCTGATATGCCTTTATCACTTCAAACCCTTCCCGTTCCAGCCGGTTTTGAAGAAGAAAAACATTATCCGGGTAATCATCTATTATCAAAATTTTTTTTGTCATCAATCAACCAACTTTCACATTTAGAAATTTTTTTAGTTTAGATGAAATCATCTGTGAATTTATTGGTTTTGTTACAAGGTCGTCAAAACCATTTTTTTCGATTATATCTTTGTTATCGAGCATTGCATAGGCGGTTAAAGCAATTACAGGAATACGCGCAAAACGTTTTTCACCTCTGATTCGTTTTATTGTTTCGAAGCCGTCCATCTGCGGCATCATTATATCAAGAAAAATTAAATCGGGTTCTACGTGATTTAACGTAAGCAAACATTCCATTCCGTTGTGCGCAAAAATTGTGTCGCAATTCAGCTCTCTTACAAACTCTCCGATTGTGAACAGAGCATCATTGTCGTCATCAACAATTAAAACAGTTGGTTTGATGTTGTTACTCTCCTCAATCCTTTCAGAAGCATCAACCGGAGTTTCTTCAATCAAATTTATTTTTTTGTTCGTTTCATAATCGGTTATCTTCAGGCGGTCTTTCAAGACTTTCAAAACATCAAGAGGGTGTGCTTTAACTTTTAGTGTTATCTCTCTCAATTTCGCATTCAGCGCAGTTATCTCTCCGGCAGAAAATTCTTCCGGCAGCTTTAATACTATCGGAATATTTTTTGTTAATCTGTTTTGAGAAAGTTCAAAACTGATTTGTAGCGCATTTTCGAAATAAGAAGTTATATCAACAATTACTAACTGTGGATTTACATTCTGTATCTGTTCTGCCGCATCTTTTAAGGAAGAAATGAAAACTATTTCGTAATTATTTTCGAAAAAGTTTTTAAGTTGCTCATATTCACTTTGATTCTCTCCAAGAAGGACAACCTTCAGAACTTTGTTTTCAAAATGAGTTTCAACTTTGCTTACAAGGTTTTCTAAACAGGAATTTGTTAGTGCGCCGGTAACAAAATCAAAAATTTCCGGCTCCCATCCAACTTTATCTTCTTCAATTATCATCGTCAAAACAATAGGGACGCTTTGTGTTGATGTGTC
>JBFLWC010000048.1:0-2487 GCA_040758415.1 Bacteroidota bacterium
GAGTAACCTAATTTCTTCGAGACCGGCTCGTTTGTCTCCGTAATAAATCCTTCTTTATCCGTATTGATTATTGGGTCACTAGTATTTTCAAATGCCGATTCTAGAATTTGTAATTTCTTTTTAAGATCAGCCTGCCCGGAAACATTACGCACAATGTTGAGATGTGCCTTTTTCTCTTTGAACTCGATTGGCGTACGATTCACTTCAACCAGTACCGACGAACCATCACTTTTTTTGTGTCTCCACGGACCGCTATAACTTCCCGGTACAATTTTACTTTCACCGGATTCTATAAGTGTTTGAATATCTTCCGGCGCATAAAGATCGGTCAAATCCATATTTAAAAAATCGCTGCGTTTATAACCGTACAACTTTAACGCTTCTTCATTCACTTCAAGGAACTTCAAATTCTCTATATCGTAAACGAACATTGCTTCCGGAGTGTGGTGAATAAGAGCATCATACATTTTTGCTTTTACTTCAATTTGAGAATTATCTTCTACAATTTCCTTTAGAAATATCTGCGTTGCAAAATATTTGTTGTTTTCATCAAATATTTTTTTCAGATGGACTTCGGAATTAAGTTGAGTTTTTTCCATGAACACATAGTTAAAAACATATTCGCCTATATTGTTTGTATCTTTGATATAGTTCTCTAGAAAAGGAATAAAACCTTTTTCGAATATTTTTGTTATCTCTTTACCCGTCAAATCAACCTTGCTGCCCGGGTTTATCAACCGCACAAATTCGTTACTGCAAGCAGCAACTTTCAATTCTTCGTCAATCAGCATAACAGCTGAAAGAAGATCTTTGAAAACTAAACTGCTGAATTCTTTTTTCGTGTCCACTATTTTCGATTCGCTCTTTTGAGAGAATCCAATAATTGCAACTACGTGGTTGTCCAGGTCGCATAGCGGAAATTCTATTATTGAAAGATTGCGTTCCGCTCCAGCTGTTATAGGAGCAGCGATGCTGTCAAGAATAACTGCATTAGTTGATTCGATGATATATGAATCAACAGTTTTATACAGATTAGTTAAATACTTTGGAAGAAAATCTCCTTCGTTTTTATTTTCTAACTGGCTTGCTTTGAATCCGAGAGATTCTGCATACTTCTCATTAACAATCGCATATTTACCATCAATATCTTTAATCCAGAAATATTCATCTAGTTCATTAATTTCTTTTTGCACTTTGGCTTTTTCTATAAACGTGAAGGGATAGGTAAGTTTAATTCTGTTTATAACGGAAACAATCTTTTTGTCTCTAACAATTTTTTCTAATTCGGCAATGGCTATCCAGAATTTTTGCGTCTCGGTTCCACCTTTGCTTTTAGATGAGATGTTAAAAGTGATCAGGAAATAAATATTGTTTTCACTTCTCATCGGCGAGAACGCAACATCATACTCTACTGCGCCGCTTTCATTTTCTATCCGAATTGTATCCTTTGCAGTTGATTCAAATTTGCGGGCATCAAGAAAAATTCTTTGAAGGGTGAGCAATTTTTCTTCATCAAAAAGTTCAAAGAAATTCTGTTGTGCAGTTTTAGAAGGAATTAGTTTTTTAAATTCAGAATTAGACGCAATAATTCTTCCCGCTTTATCTATGATCAAA
This sequence comes from Bacteroidota bacterium, assembly GCA_040758415.1. Lineage (GTDB taxonomy): Bacteria > Bacteroidota > Ignavibacteria > Ignavibacteriales > Melioribacteraceae > Fen-1258. The sequence continues at coordinate 1,615 of JBFLWC010000048.1, forward strand.
TTTGGCGGCTCACTAAAACCGGGTATCATCGTTTTTGTTTTAATATTACTTTCCATTTCTTAACAAAGCTACAAAACAACTTTTAAAATTTCCGAGTAAGGTGTATAAACTTTAGTTCCTAAAACCTGGCGGACTCTATAAAAATAAGTTTGACCGCTAACTGCTGTTAGGTCATCAAATTTATTTTGGTCTGAACTTACACTGCCAATTTCAATAAACTCGCCGCTGGTGCCTGTCTTTCTTTCAATCACAGTACCTTTAGCAAGATAGCGGCTGTTATCTTTCCATGTCAATTGAAGATAGCCATTTACAATAGAAGCACTCAAATCCGATGGCGGCGAAACGTCTGTATAAAATGTTGAGATCGTAGCAACATTCGAGTACGAACTCTGAGTAGTTAATGTAAAGTAAGCCACCCTGTAACTATATCCTGTGCTTGAAGAAACAGAATTATCATAATATTCAGAAACATTTGGACCTGTTAACGCTAAGACTTTGAATTCATTCGTGAAAGGATTTGTTCTTTCAATTTGGAATCCTTGTTCGTTAACAGCGAAATCAACCCATTTCAAACGCACAGCGCTAGCTCCAATAGCTTCGGCTTGTAAATTCCAGGGTCCGCCCGGCAAACTGCTCGTATTTATTTCATTACTAAATTCGGAATTACCAGATTCATTAAACGCCCTAACTTTGTATGAATAATCAACGTACGGAGATAAACCGTTATCGGTAAAACTAATTGTATTAACAGGAAGAGTTTTCCATTTTCTATAATCAATCACATTACTATTGCCGGCATCTTTGCGCCAGAGTTCAAAACCTTTTTCGTTTTTAGAATTATCATCCCATTTCAGTGTAACTGCAAAATCACTT
>JBFLWC010000049.1:0-3699 GCA_040758415.1 Bacteroidota bacterium
ACACTCTGCATTAGTTAGTTTGTGTTCCATCTTCTATTGAATCAATTTTTTAATTATCTCCACAGAATTAATTCCCTCGGCTTCTGCAGAGAAGTTGGGAATTATGCGGTGCCTTAAAACCGGTGTAAGGAATGTTTTCACATCATCAATTGAAGGAGTAAAACGTCCTTCCATTACAGCTTTTGTTTTTGCTGCTAGAATTAAATACTGTGATGCTCTCGGACCGGCACCCCACGCAATATACTCTTTGATGAATTGATTTGCATTGTTAGTCGGGCGTGTTGAATCAACAAACCTTACAGCGAACTCAATCACATTTTCAGCAACGGGTACACGTTTAATCAAATTTTGGAAATTGATTAGTTCGTCTGAATGTAAAATTTTTTTCAGTTCGGGTTTGTAATCGCTTGTTGTGGATTTTATAATTTCTATTTCTTCTTTGAAATCCGGATAATCTAACCAAAGGTTGAACATGAAACGATCTAACTGGGCTTCGGGCAAAGGATAAGTTCCTTCCTGCTCGATCGGGTTTTGTGTTGCAAGAACGAAGAACGGCTCATCAAGTGTGCGTGTAACACCGGCGGCTGTTACCTTGTGTTCCTGCATTGCTTCCAGAAGTGCGCTTTGTGTTTTGGGCGGTGTACGGTTTATTTCATCGGCTAAAATTATATTCGCAAAAACCGGACCCTGAACAAATCGAAACATTCTTTTTTTTGTAATGGAATCTTCATCAATAATTTCTGTGCCGGTAATATCGCTCGGCATTAAGTCCGGTGTAAATTGTATCCGGCTAAATTTTAGGTCTAGAACTTCCGAAAGAGTTTTGATAAGCAATGTCTTTGCAAGTCCTGGAACACCAATAAGCAGGCAATGCCCTCGTGCAAGAAGACTAACAAGTAGATCGTTAATAACCTGCTCTTGCCCCACAATTACTTTCGCAATTTCTTGTTTGATCTGTTTTACAGAATGGGAGAGTTGTTCAACAACTTTAATATCGTTGGTTGGGATTTTTTCTGTCAATGCTTTCGCTCTTAGTTATTGTTTTTGTGGTACAGAATTGTATTCTGTGCTGTGTTAATTGAACTAATAGAAACAACACATATTATGAATTTGTGTTACAATCGTATTTCCCAAAAAATTTTGTTTTTGATTTCTTTAATCCACTTTGCATAAAGCTTCTGTTTCTTATAATAATCTGTTAGGCGCTTCACTTCTTGATAATCCATTTCGAGATTTGCTCTGTGTTCAGAAATTCTCTTTTCGAGTTTTACAATGTGATAGCCGTAACTATTTTTAGCATATTCATGGCGTTTTGGAAAACTTATCTCACCTTCCTTCAATTTGTATATTATATCGAGCAGCGGTTTTTCAAGCTGACTCTTTTCAAAAGTTCCAAGTTCCCCGCCCATTTTTGCGTTCTCTTTGTCGTCGCTGTAAAGTTTAGCGTAATATTCAAATGTATTTTTGCCTTGTATAATACTATCGCGAATATCGTTTAAGAATTCTATCGCTTTAAGATCTGATTCATCATCGCTTTTTACTTTGACAAGAATATGACGTGCATGAATTGATTCGCCGCGCCGTTCGAGCAGTTGAATTATATGAAATCCAACCGGCGATTCCACTACACCTGAAATCTGATTTGGCGCAAGAGCAAAAGCAACAGCTTCAAATTCCGGAAAGAATACACCGCGTTTTACAAAACCAAGATCACCGCCCTGAGATGCGCTTCCGGGATCGTCGGAATATCTTGTTGCAAGTTTAGCAAAATCTGCACCTTTCCTGATTGAATCTAAGAGTGACGCGGCAAAATCTTTTGCTTTCTTTTTAATCCTCTCTCCTGTTTTAGGGTTTAGGAAAATGTGTGAAATTTTATATTTCTCCTGAACAATTCCAAGCGAATCTTTATAAGTGTCAAAAAATTCTTCAACTTCTTTTCTCGATGCATCAATCTGTCCTAACTTTTTTTGTTGAAGTAATTGTGCCATAATATTCTTGCGTGTGTCGTCTTGCAATGTTCTTTTTAATTTTTCGAGAGGCATTCCGTAAACCTGTTCAAGCCGCTCACGCGAACCATACTGTTGAATGAAGTAATTCATCTGATATTCGAGCTGCTGTTTAACCTGGTCATCTGTAACGGTTATCGAATCTAATTCGGCTTGTGCATAGAGAAGTTTTTCTTCCACTATTGCGTTTAAAACTTGACGGCGGAGTGTTGAATCTGCAGCGTGAAGATTTTTTTGCTGTGCTTCTATATTTACCCTGAAATCAAGTTCGGATTGAAGAATGATTTCGTTATCAACAACAGCAACAATTTTATCAAGCAACTGCTGGGCTTTCAACACCCCAACAATTACACAAAGAAAGAACAAAATTTTTTTCATTCTGAATACCTTTTTATTTCCAAATTATGGTCTGCAACTAATTTATCAATATAATTTCTAATAAACTCTTTCCTTTTTATTACAAGTAATCTTTCTATCACTTCATTTTTAACGTCATCAAGCTGCGGGGTTACGCCTTTATTTAACTTTTCAACAAGTTGAACAACGGTAAATTTCATCGGTTCTGTTTCTAAAACTATACTAACTTCTCCCTGCTGAAGATTATTAACAACCCTCAATAAATCGTGGGGTTGAATTTGATATTGATACAAAAGACGTGATGCTTCATTCGATAAAATGGATTTATCGTTGCGGTATGCGTTGCTTGCTTTATCCCATCCAGTTTCTATCAAGATGCTTCTAAACTTAACTGCTTTATCAAAGTTGTCGAATCGAATAATGTTTAATCGAAACGCATCATCAACCAATTTGAAATCTTCTTTATCTCTTTCAAAATATTTTTGAACATCATCATCCGTCAGTTCAATTCTATTTTTATCCAAAACTTTATTTATCAACATTGCTGCAGCAAGCTGTTTTTTGCTTCGTTCGATAATTGCATCAAATTCTTTTTTATCAAGTGTTCCGTTTTTCATCGCTTCTTGAAATAGGACTTCTGTTTCTATCCAATCGTGAATATATTCTGAACGATACTTACCTTTGTTTTTATCATCAGACAAAGCTAAGCGCACTTGTTCTTCGGTCAAAATAGATTCGTTTACTTTAGCAACATACGTATCTTGCTTTTTTTCTTTTGAGCAGCCAAGAATCAATAAAGAAAAAACAAAAAATACAGCTGCATTTGTAAAATTATTTTTTGAATACTTTTGCGAGTTCATCATAATAAACTTTTGGACGGTAGATACTTTTCAATTTATTTATATACTCTTCTTCCAGACGTTTACTTTCTTGGTCTTGTACAATGCTTGTTACTTCGGCTTTTGCTTCTTCAAAAGTTTTTAAACGGGCTGGCTCTCGCTTAACGAGCTTCACAATAGACCATCCATCATCAAATTGAAATGGTTTTGAAACATCGCCAATGTTTTTTAATGCATCAGCTTGTTTTGCAAGTTCGTTAAAATCTGTGTCAACTAGTCCGTAGTAACCCGGTTTGTTTTCGTAACCAGTGCGTTGATTAAATCTAACAACTAATGTATCGTAATTATAACCCGATACAGCCAAAGCGTAACAACTATTTATTAAAGAATCTTTTTGATTATAAATCTCTTTGAATTCTACTCTGTCTTTCCATTTATAGTTTTGTTTCGTCTGCTCGTAAAATGATTTCACCTTTGCACTATCAATTAATAACTTC
>JBFLWC010000050.1:0-5783 GCA_040758415.1 Bacteroidota bacterium
AATTGTTTGGATAAACAAAACCGATTCTCCGGCATCAGAAATACAATTTCATCTTTATGCTAACGGATATAAAAGTAACAAAACACTTTTTGCTCAAGCGTATCCAATAAATTCGGAAACTCAAACGCAGATTGATATAAAATCTTTCCGTGTAAACAGCAAATCATCAGAACTGATTTATTTTCAGCCGGAGGTTGCAAACGCACACGATAGCACAGTTGCAAAAGTTTTATTAGCTAAACCAATCAAACCCGGCGACAGCATCAAAATTTATTTTGAATACTCGATGAAAATTCCACGCTCTGTAAAACGGTTAGGTTATGCAGCCGGAAGAAATTTCTTTTTTGTGTCGCAATGGTTTCCTAAAGTTAGTGTGTTTGAAAATGGAAAGTGGGTCTGCAGTCAATACCATCCACACTTGAATTTCTATTCCGATTTTAGCAGTTACTCTGTAAAAATAAAAGCGCCGAAAAATTATATTGTTGCTGCAAACGGAATAGAAAAAGGAAAGTTGTTAGATGAGCAATCAACCACTTTTCATTTTGTTCAAGACGGTGTACACGATTTTGTTTGGTTCGCATCGGATAACATTCTTCATCGAAGCTCAATTTATACACGCAAAGATGGAACACAAATTTTATTGCAAGTATTTGTTCAGCCGGAAAGGAGAAAATATTTCGGCCGATATTTTCAATCTATAAAAAATTGTTTGCAATACTTTGAAGACAATATCGGGATCTATCCATATCAAAAAATTACTTTAGTGGATGTGCCGCGCACATCGGCTTCAGGAGGGATGGAGTATCCTGCTCTTTTTACAGTTAGTGCCGAATTATTTTCGCCGGAAGAAACCGGTCAACCGGAACATTTTGTTGCACACGAGTTTTCGCACCAATTTTTTCAAGGACTATTGGCAAGCAACGAAGTTTACGAATCGTGGCTTGACGAAGGATTCGCTTCGTACTTAGCAACAAAAATAGTGTACAACTATCAACCGGAAATTCTTGCGAACTTTAAACTTGCTTCGTATATGCCGGTCTTCGGTCTTAATTTTCTTTCATACAATGAAATACCGATCATCTACACCTTAGTTGATATTCAAATTCCTGAAGGCGCACTAAGTGTAAGTAATTATTACAAGAACCTGAGAGTCGGTACACTTGCCGATACTTCATACAAACTTCCCACACGGCTTTCTTACGTTGTCAATTCTTACAGCAAATCGGAATTAGTTCTGCATACTCTTGAACGATATATTGGCTACGAACAGATGATGAAGATTTTGAAAGAATATTACAACACATTCAAATACAAACATCCACGCGGAAAAGATTTTATTGCTGTTGTTCAGAAAAACAGCAGAGAAGATTTGAATTGGTTCTTTGATGAGTTTTACCGTTCTGCGAAAATCTTTGATTACAAGATTGCTTCACTTAAACAAACATCAGCTGATACATACGAAGTATTAGCAGAAAAAAATGGTGATGGATTTTTCAAAAATGAGATAGTGCTTTATACTGATCAGGATACACTATATCAGAAATGGGATACTAATGAGCAGTGGAAAATTTTCACTTATAAAACTAAGAACAAAGTTATAGCTGCGGAGATTGACCCGCAGAGAAAGAACCTTCTTGATGTGAACTTTGCCAACAATTCATTTACAACCGAGCCGCGCATCTGGGCTTCACTTTCTCTTGCAATCAGATTGTTTTTCTGGATTCAGAATGCGTTAATGATCTTAGGAAGCATATAATGATAACCGGTATTAATCAAATATTGGTTTACGGTTTCCGTTCTGTTTTTTATAATGCGAAATTTGTAATTCTTTTTTGGGCATTCAATACAATGTCAGCGCTCGTTCTTGCAGTACCTGTTTACAATATTCTGTTCGATAATATTGGCACTTCTTTAACGAGCGACCGCCTCACGATAGGTTTTGATTACATGTGGTATCTTCAATTCAGAAATTTATATTCGGTACAACTCAATCAACTTCCTCTGAGCATCTACTTTGTAGTTGGCATTTATGCTCTAATTCAAACTTTTTTTCTTGGCGGATTGATCTCAATTTTTCATACTCCTGAAAAAAATCATACAGTGGATTTTTTCTTTGGAGGCGTAAAATATTTTTTCCGATTTCTGAAGGTGCTTCTTGTATCACTTTTATTTTTTGCACTTGCATTTGAGTTTAATGATTACAGCGGCGAATTTATCACCTGGCTTTTTCATGATTCTGAAAATGTTACTACTGATTTTATTTTGAAATCACTACGGTATATTCTTCTTGTCTTTTTTATTGGGGTTGTAACAATGATTTCAGACTACTCAAAAGTTTCATTAGCTGTTCGTGATAAAACAGAAGCCATAAGAGGAATTTATAACGCTGCTTTGTTCATCAAAAATAATTTTAACAAGGTATTTACTGTTTTTCTGATTGTTGCAGTTATTGGTGCCTTCGGAGCTGTTGTTTATAATATTATTGGAAGATTTATTCCACGGACACCGTTCTATTTCCTGATACTCTCCTTTATTCTTCAGCAAATGTTAATTATCTTTCGATTGTTAGTTAGAATGCTTTTTTACGCGACGCAAGTAATTTTGTTTAAGGACTTGAGTGCAGAAGTTGTTAAAATCGAAACACAATGATCAAGAAAGAAAAAAGAAACAAGATGGCAATAATTCCAATTACAGTTTACGGTGATAAAATATTACGTCAAAAGACGCAGGCGGTTAAAAACGTTAACGATGAGATCATCGAGAAAATTAGAAACATGTTCGATACAATGAGAAATGCGAAAGGAATTGGTTTGGCTGCAAATCAAGTAGGTTACCGCGAATCCCTATTTGTAATTGATCTCGACGGTGTTGAAAAATATGAAAAGTTCAAACCTGTAGTCATGATTAATCCAGAGATTCTTTTGCAATCGGATGAAAAATCTGTTGTTGAAGAAGGATGTTTGAGTCTGCCCACACTGCGTGCCGATGTTGAACGATCTGAAAGGATAAAGGTTCGTTACATGGATACCGATGAAAAAGAAATTGAAATTGAAGCAGATGATATGTTTGCCCGCGTAATTCTTCACGAATATGATCACTTAATCGGGAAAATGATACCTGACCGCGTTGCCGATGATTTGAAGAAAAAAATTAAGAAAGAATTATCGAACATTATGAATAGGAACGTTGAGATTGATTACCCGATCACAGAAGTTTGATTCACGCCGATTTTTCGTTCCCATTTTTTTCGTATGGAGTAAAAAGTGAAAATCGTTTTTATGGGGACACCAGAATTTGCGATTCCATCACTCAAAAAATTAATCGAGAGTAAACACACAATTGCTGCAGTTGTAACTGCACCGGATAAAGAACGTGGTAGAGGAAGACAACTTTCATATACGCCCGTAAAAGAATTTGCGGTCCAAAATAATTTGGAAATTCTTGCACCGCTTAATTTGAACGATGAAAATTTTATAAGACGATTGAAAGAACTTGAGCCGGATATTTTTGTAGTTGTTGCGTTCAAAATTTTGCCGAAAGAAGTTTACACAATTCCTAAAAGAGGTGCGTTTAATTTGCACGGCTCTTTACTCCCAAAGTACCGCGGTGCAGCGCCAATACAGTGGGCAATAATTAATGGAGATAAAGAAACCGGCGTTACAACTTTTTTTCTTGAAGAGAAAGTTGATACGGGAAATATCATCCTACAAGAAAAAATTACGATTGATGATGAAGATGATTATGGTTCTTTGTATGATAAGATGATGATGCTTGGTGCAGAAGTTGTTTTAAGGACTGTAGAAATAATAGCTGTAGGAGATGTACAGTTGATAAAACAGGATGATTTGCTAGCATCGCCAGCGCCAAAAATAAAAAAAGAAATATGTCGGATAGATTGGAATAAAAGCGCCGAAGAGATTCACAATCTTGTGCGCGGGCTTTCGCCGCATCCAGGTGCGTATTTCGAATATAATGGAAAAATTTACAAAGTATACAAAACTAAATTAATTGAGAATGGCAAATTGCCAATTGATAATTCGCAATTCGCAATTATGAATCTTGCCTGCCGGCAGACAGGTGCTCAATTGTACTTAAGGATTTATCAAACCAAAAAAGAAATTTATTTTCAAACCAGTAACGGCATAATTCAAATATTAGAACTTCAGCCGGAAGGTCGCAGACGAATGACCGCAGAAGAATTTTTAAGAGGATACAAATTTCCCCTTTAATAGTGGAACCGGAAACTTATGAGAAATAATCGTTATGAAAGTGTAATGGATGCAATCGGCAGAACTCCGATTGTAAAACTTGGTAATATCTCTAAAGAATTAAAAGCTACCATCTGGGCCAAAATGGAATTTATGAATCCAGGCGGAAGCATTAAAGATCGTATCGCAAAATATATGATCGAGAAAGCTGAACGGGAAGGAAAGATAAAACCGGGCGATACAATTCTAGAGAATTCTTCCGGTAATACTGCAATGGGGCTTGCCATCGTGTGCAGACAAAAAGGATACAAACTGAAAATTGTAATCCGCAACACAACGAGCAAAGAAAAAATTAATATGCTCGAAGTGCTTGGTGTTGATGTTATAAAAGTTGATGCATCATTGCCTCCGGAACATCCTGAATCATATAACCAGTATGCGCTAAATTTGGCTAAGAACGATCCATCGCTTTACTATATTGATCAACACAACAATCTTGATAACAACGAATCGCACTACATAACTACCGGTCCTGAAATTTGGGAACAGATGGAAGGGAAGATTGATTATTTTGTCTGCGCGGTTGGAACCGGCGGAACATTATTCGGTGCGGGAAAATATCTGAAAGAAAAAAATCCAAATATAAAATTGATCGGTCTCGACCCTGTCGGTTCAGTTTTTTATGATTGGTTCAAATACAAAAAGATGATTACGCCTTCGCGTTATTTAGTTGAAGGAATGGGAGACGAATTCTTAATCAAGACTGCCCCGCTTGAAATGATGGATGACATGATGAAAGTTGAAGATAAAAAAGCGTTCGGCTGGGCAAAGAAGCTGGCATTCGAGGAAGGAATTCTTTCCGGCGGTTCTAGCGGTGCGAACATTTGCGGTGCAGTTCATCTTGCGCGCAAACTAGACCGCCAGGCAAACATAGTTACTATCATTTGCGATTCCGGCTATAAATACTTCAGTACAATTTATAATGATGAATGGCTGCATAAGAATAATTTAGTTTGATAAAAATGAGAGAGGAAAAAAATTGGAGTACAAAAACACAATCTTAGATTTAATTGGCAGTACACCATTAGTTAAACTCAACAAGATCAACAAAGGTTTGAAGCCGCAGATTTTTGCAAAGTTGGAATCTGCTAATCCGGGCGGAAGTGTTAAAGATAGAATCGGGTTAAGTATGATTCTCGACGCGGAAAAGCGCGGCGTATTAAAACCCGGTGGAACAATCGTTGAAGCTACAAGCGGCAATACAGGAATCGGTCTTGCAATAGTAGCAGCAGTTAGAGGTTACAAATGTGTTTTTGTCTGCACAGAAAAAGTGAGTTCGGAAAAAATAAATTACTTAAAAGCCCTAGGTGCAGAACTGGTAGTTGTTCCCAATACTTACGAACCAGATCATCCGGAATATTATGTGAATGTAGCAAAAAGAATTTCCGAAGAAACCGGTGCGTTCTTTCCTTATCAATATTCTAATCCTGCAAATCCGGAAATACACTACAAAACAACCGGACCGGAAATTTGGCATCAGACTGAAGGAAAGATTACTCACTTTGTTTCGAGCAT
>JBFLWC010000051.1:0-2464 GCA_040758415.1 Bacteroidota bacterium
TTTGTTCTTTCATTTTTTACGAGCGATAGTTCTACATCTAAACTTGTTGTTATGAACCAATACACGTTCGATGTTTCAAAAACACTTTCCGAGAATCATAAATTCGAAATTGAGTTGAGCAAGCTGAAAACCGATACGACATTAATCAAGTACGAAATTTTTGTGTATGATCGGGAAGGGAACGAAACACGTACAGACCTTCTGGAAGTTGAGTTACCGAAAGGGATTATCATTTCACCGGAACAAGACCCGGGGCTTTTTAGAATTTGTCTTGGCGGAATAATATTTGGAATTCCTTCTCCCACTTATCTGATGATGAAGAATGAAAATCGTTGGGGGATAAGCAAAGAAATTCCGCTATTAAATTTTTACTCGAGAGGTTATAATTTCCCAGCAGCTTACATTGGAATTGAATATTCGTACATCTTCGAGGCAATCCGTAAAAATTTTTTACGTTTCGGTTATAAGCAGATCTTTCAAATACCGGCAATTAAATATATTTCACCGGGTTTGAATTTATTTACTGATTTCAAAGGTTACAATGGATTGAGCGCGGAACTTTCAATAGGGCTTTTCCAGATCCAAAACATTTTTACATTTTACACCCGTTACAGATACAATTTTCAGTTGATTAGCGGCGGAACAGATTTTCACGAATTTTCTTTTGGATTATATTCCAACTTCTTTTCAATCAATCTTTAGCATAGCTTGAAAAACAGAGATAAAAATTTTGTTGATCTTGGCGCACGCGGCCGGTTTAATAAAAACAACAAACTCAACGAGCTAACCGGGAAAGAGTGGTTAAAGTTCACAAAGAGCTGGTTTGTGTTGCGTCCGCCAAGAAGAATGGAAGATGAACTGCTTCATCCGGCTAAATTTCCGGAGCCACTGGTAGAAGATTTTGTTTCATTCTTTACAAAAGAAAACGGCTGGGTGCTGGATCCTTTTATGGGAACAGGAAGTGCGCTTATTGCAGCTTCCAGGCTTGGAAGAAACTGTGTAGGAATCGAACTAAATAAAAATTATTTTCAATCGTCAGTAAAAAGAATTTCAAACAACGGATTAAAAAAATTTGCCCATACGATTGAAGGTAACTCACTCGATCTGAAAAAACTTCTTGTTAAAAATAAATTAGAGAAGGTTGAATTTGATTATACAATAACATCACCGCCGTACTGGAACCAGCTTGAAAGAAATTCAATCAGACAAAAAGAGAGAAAGCAAAAAGGATTCGACACAAAATATTCCGATGACGCTGACGATTTGGGAAATATTAATTCATATGAAAGATTTCTTGAATATCAAGCCCGCATCTTCGACCAAGTTTACGATGCAACAAAGCGGGACGGCTACCTAACAATTATAACGAACAATGTTTATTACGACGGCAGACTTTTTCCGCTTGCTTTCGATACTGCGATTTCACTTACAAAGCGGGGTGAAAAAAGCTGGGTACTCAAGGATGAAAAAATTTGGCTGCAAGATGATAAAAAATTAATTGCGCTCGGCGTTAACAGTGCCTGGGTTGGCAACCGGCACCATCAATATTGTTTGATATTTAGAAAAGAAAAATGATGGAGAACATTTTATCTGTAAGTGAAATAACCGGACTCATCAAGCAAACGCTTGAAGAAAATTTTTCTGAAGTCAGCGTCATCGGCGAGATTTCAAATTTCAAAGCGCACGTCTCAGGGCATTGGTATTTCACGTTAAAAGATGCGAACGCACAAATCAACTGTGCAATGTGGCGCGGAATAAACAACTACGTTTTTTTCACTCCTCAAGACGGTATGAAAATAATTATTGGCGGAAGAGTTACAGTTTATCCTCCGCGTGGAAGTTATCAGATTGATGTGCGTTCGATGAAGCCTGCGGGCGTTGGCGAGCTTCAAGCTGCATTTGAAAAACTGAAGCAGAAACTTTCTGCTGAAGGGTTGTTTGACGAACAATTCAAAAAACCGATTCCAAAATTTCCACAGAAGATAGGTATTGTTACGGCGATAGACGGTGCAGCATTTCAAGATATGAAAAGTATTGCCGCACGCCGCTATCCTTTGGTCGAACTTGTTATCGCCTCATGCCGGGTTCAGGGAGAAGGTGCATCTGAAGATATTGCGAAGAAGATTAAGCTGTTAAATCAGCAAGAAGATATTGATTTGATTATTGTAGGGCGCGGCGGCGGTTCGCTCGAAGATTTGTGGGCGTTCAACGAGGAAGTTGTAGCGCGCGCAATTTTTGATTCGCACATTCCAATCATCAGCGCTGTTGGACATGAAATTGATTTTACGATTTCAGATTTTGTTGCAGACCTTCGTGCGGCAACACCTTCTGCTGCAATGGAACTTGCAACGCCAAGCAAAGACGAGCTCTTTGCTTTTATTGATGAATTTTCCGATTATTTCCACGAGAAAATATTAGAAATAATTTTAAGTTATCGGGATGAAATTGATCAAACAATTTCTTC
>JBFLWC010000052.1:0-5516 GCA_040758415.1 Bacteroidota bacterium
TTATTACGCTGAGTTCGATGGACAGCGCCGCAAAAGAGTTTTGATAAAAGTGATGGGTGAATGAATAGAACAGATTTTTAATTTGTTCGTTAAACGCAGATTAAAAATCTACGCTAAAATAAAAAACATGAGTAATAATAAAACAGACTTCTTCGATCGCGTTTATAAAGTGGTTGCGAAAATTCCTAAAGGGAAGGTTACAACTTACGGAGCTATTGCTGAGGCGTGCGGTATAAAATCTGCAGCGCGCACAGTGGGCTGGGCTTTGAACGGCGTAAAAAATTCTGCACTGCCGTGTCATCGTGTAGTAAATCGTTACGGTGCCTTGACGGGGAAAATTCATTTCGGAGATGTTCACTTGATGGAAGAACTCCTTTGCAGTGAAGGAGTTGAGTTTGATGACGAAGGGTGTGTGAATATGAACAAATATTTATGGATTCCGGAAAAACGGAATAAAAAAAAGAGTAAGAGCAAGAACAAGAGCAAGAGAATATGGAGTGCTGAATACTCTATACTAAATACTAAATACTCAATACTAAATACTAAAGAAAAGAGCTGCGGCTAATATCTAACTACTTTGATTGATGCAACTCCGCCGTCAATTTGTATAAAAACTTTTTTTGTAGCAGACTCAAAATTTTCTGTTTCATAATAGCCGGATTCTTTTTTAATGAATCCCGGAAAATCGCGCGAGACTAATGCCATATCCCCTTTGATGGAACAGCCCGACGACTTCGGTACCTGAAGAGTTAGACTTGCAGCACCCATTTGAACATCAACATTAGTCGAATCGAACTTATCCCCTAATTTTAATTTTCCGCTTGCTGCACCAGTGCGAATGGAAACATTTTTCACTTTGTAATTAGATAAATCAAAATTTGATTTAGAAGCACCTATATTGAAATCAATATTCCAAACCGGATTTTGATTTAGCGCTACTTCAAGTTGATTTTTGAATCTGCCTCTGAAAAAATTCACATTCTTTTTATGAAAGTTAAATTGAACAGTTGCATGGCTGTCGCTTTTAGTGAATTCAAAATCATATTCGGCAAAACTTCCTTTTGATTTTCCTTCTGCAAGTTTATCCGTAGTGTTTTGAATGATAAACATACCAGCTCCGGAATTTATCTCGAGATCAGCGGTCTTGATTGCCGGGTCGTAATCTTTGTTATAGAATTCCGTGTAGCTTCCGTTGCGGTCGGAAAAATCAAAACTGCTAATACTGCTCTCTACAATTCCAAAAAGCAAAAGCGCAATAAAAATTCCGAACGATGCGCTGATAACCGGACGTACGGTTGAATCCTTAAAAATTACCAACGCTCCCCAGAATACAAAGATCAAAGGCCAAATATCACAAACAAATTCAAACGAACTTTGTATAACATCATACTTTGTCAGCAGGAGAAGCGCACCGAGAGTCAAAAGAAAAAATCCCCAAAATAATTTTCCCGTTTTCATTTTATCTCTCCATTACTTTTTCAATGAACTCAAAATTAATAAACCACCTAGAATAACTAATGCAACCGGAATGACGTCTCTAAAATCGAAGTAAAGAAAAAATCGGTCTGCAAAGAAGATCAAGCCAAGGGCAATTAAAATTATTCCAGCAACAATTCTTCCCGAACCGTTCTTTTTTGATTCAAGCGGAGCGCTCCAGGCGTTAGTAGTGTTGTCGTTTACTGTTTGTCCTTCAGTTTTTTTTTGCTCTTCAGTTTTAGTTTGGTAGGCAACTTCGAACGGTTCCTCGGGAACAACAATCCATAGAATGATGTAAAGCAGCAAACCCATTCCATTAAAAAATGTAACCACAACAAAAAGAACACGCACAATTATTGGATCAATATTGAAATATTGTGCGAGCCCGCCTGCTACGCCGCCAAAAACTCTAACCCGCCGAGAACGATATAATTTTTCTCTCATAACGTTACCTCTTTTATTGTTTCTGGAACATAAGACGTTCAGCTTTAGAAAAGGTTTGAAAAAGTTTTCACAAAATTATAAAGCAAATTTGAAAATACTTTGCTTCTTACTAACTTTGACCAAAAGATAAAATCATTTTCGATTAATGAAAATAGCTGTCTGTCAATCCAACCCTGTAATTGGCAATCTAAAAGGTAACTCCGAAAAAATTCTTTCCGGTTACAAACGTGCAGTTGATGAAGAAGTGGATCTGGTTGTATTTCCTGAATTATTTCTTTGCGGCTATCCACCGCTCGATCTGGTTGAGAAAAAAGAATTCCGCGGTGCTGTTAAAAAAGCGGCCGGAGAAATTGCACTTCATACAAAAAACACAGGCTTGATCTTTGGAACAATTACAGAAGATTACGAAGACAAAATTGGAACCGGAGTTTACAACTCAGCCGCACTTTGTTACGATGGGAAAATTCAGTTTGTACAGAGCAAAACCCTAATCCCAAATTATGATGTCTTTGATGAAGTACGTTACTTTGAATCCGCAAAAGATGTTTTTATTCATGAGTTCAGAGGAGAGAAGCTTGGCATTTCTATTTGCGAAGATATTTGGAACGATGCAGATTATTGGAAGCACAGACGTTACACAATTGACCCTGTTCAAAAACTTGTTGATAACGGCGCAACAGTCTTAATAAATATTTCTGCCAGTCCGTATGCCTACGGTAAGCGTAAAGAAAAATTTGAAATGCTGTCCGTTCTTGCACACAATGATAAACTGCCATTGGTTTACGTGTGCTGTGCCGGCGCGCAGACAGAATTGATTTTTGACGGCGGAAGCATGTGCTTGAATTCTGCGGGCGAATTAGAAATGCTTGGCAAAACTTTCGAAGAAGATTTTTTCATTTACGATACAAAAAAGAGATACGGTAAAATCGAAGAAGTTGAAGCTTCTTTCGAAGAAGAAGTTTTGAATGCTTTGATTCTTGGTTTGAAAGATTATGCTACTAAAACTGGATTTAAGAAAGCTCTCGTTGGACTAAGCGGCGGAATTGATTCAGCTATGGTTGTTTATATTGCCGTCAAAGCATTAGGAGCGCAAAATGTTCACGTCTTAATGATGCCGTCGAAATATTCAAGCTATGGCAGCGTTAAAGATTCGGAGAGACTAATTACAAACCTTGGCATTTCATCGGAGAGTATTTCTATACAACCTTTAGTTGATAAAGCGATTGAGATGTTGAAGCCGGCATTCAAAGGTTTGGACGAAGATGTAACCGAAGAAAATTTGCAATCCCGTTTGCGCGGCTTATACCTAATGGCGCTTTCAAACAAACACGGATACTTACTTTGCACTACCGGCAACAAATCCGAAATTGCAACAGGTTATGCAACGCTTTATGGCGATATGTGTGGTGCGCTTGCGGTTATTGGTGATCTTTATAAAACTCAGGTTTACCAGATTGCAAATTATATAAATCGCAACGAAGAAATTATTCCGTATGAGATAATTGAAAAAAATCCCTCTGCTGAACTTCGCACAAATCAAACAGATCAAGACACGCTGCCACCGTATGATTTGCTCGATACTATTTTAAAAATGTATCTCGAAGAACAAAAAGAATTTGAAGAGATATTTGCAACTATAGGGAACAAGGACCTTGTTTACAAAGTATTACGAATGGTTGATCTCAATGAATTCAAAAGAAAGCAAGCTGCACCGGTTCTACGTGTTTCAACAAAAGCATTTGGTTACGGAAGGCGATTCCCGATTGTGCAGGGATGGAGAAAGTGATAGAAGTACGAAATACGAAGTACGAATTCACGCCTACCCAGACATAAGTCTGGTGTTCTAGCGTTTCGTCCGGTAAGCAGGTCTAGCGTTTAGAAATTTCAATAAAACGATTAGAGGAAAAATGAATTATAGAAAATTTTTCGCAATAATTTCTCTTTTTATATATCAAACTGTTTTTGCACAGTTAGGTGAAGTGTCAAATTTAGTTAAGATGGAATTGATCAAGGGGCAGGATAAGGTCCATCAAAACTCATTGCTGAAGGTTGCGCTTAAAGTGAATATCGAGAAGGACTGGCACATCAACTCGAACAAACCAAATGAAGACTTTTTAATAGGCACTAAAGTTATTTCGGAAGATGAAAGATTTCCGATCGCAAAAATTTCATATCCTGAACCGAAAGAATTTCTGTTTAAATTTTCTGACAAACCTGTTTCGGTCTTTGACGGAGAAATTATTATTGGACTACTGATTAATATTGATAAATCAATGCCGCTTGGCAGCTACAAAATTCCTGTCAGGTTTAGGTACCAAGCTTGCAATGATCAATTATGTCTTCCACCTGCAAGTTTAACAGACACTTTAGAAATCTCTGTTGTTGATAACAGAACGACCGTAAATAAAATCAATCAAAATCTATTTGCTAATCTTGATGATCTCGATAAGTCTGGATTTTGGGATAATACGATTGATCAGATTTCGACACAAAGTACTACAAAAAAGTTGAACAACTCGGTTGCATCTACACTCGAATCGAGCGGATTTTTTTTTAGTCTAATTCTAATTTTTCTTGGCGGGCTTGCACTTAATTTAACTCCGTGTGTTTATCCACTAATTCCAATTACAGTAGGATACTTCGGCGGGCAAAGTGAAGGAAGCACCAGCCGGCTCTTTCTTTTTGGGATTCTTTACGTCCTCGGAATGTCATTAACATATTCTATAATTGGAGTTGTTACTTCGCTAAGCGGTGCAATCTTTGGAACCTTGATGCAAAATAAATTTGTCGTCATCGCTATTGCGCTTTTATTTGTTGTGTTGGCGCTCAGTCAGTTCGGGGTATATGAATTCAAATTGCCCAACACATTAGTTGCGAAAGCCGGTGGAGCTAAGGGCGGCGCACTCGGAGCTTTTTTTATGGGATTGACAATGGGAATAGTTGCAGCGCCGTGTATCGGACCTTTTGTAATCGGGTTAGTTACATTTGTCGCGGCTAAAGGTGATCCTCTGTACGGATTCTTGATGTTCTTTGTTTTAGCGGTTGGACTTGGATTGCCGTATTTATTGCTCGCACTCTTTTCCGGAAAGATTAAAAAACTTCCCCGGGCAGGAGATTGGATGGTTGGTGTAGAACATATTTTTGGATTCTTACTTCTTGGTATGGCTCTTTATTTCGTCGGTCCAATTTTGCCTAAGGCAATTAATAAATATCTTCTTCCAATTTTTGGAATTTTGTCTGCACTCTTTCTGTTATTTATAGATAGAATTGCAAACAACATAAAAACATTCCGCATATTCAAAATTATTTTTTCAATTGTTGTGATTGCAATTTCCATTTACGCGATTATTCCGTCAAAAAAAATAGAACCGGATTGGCAAAAATTTAGTGAAGCTAAATACGAACAATCATTAAAGAACAAAGAGGGAATGATTGTAGACTTTTATGCTGACTGGTGCATACCGTGCAAAGAATTAGACGCACTTACATTTTCCGATCCGCGTGTTCTTGAAAAATCAAAAAAGTTTACGAACTATAAAGTTGATATGACCCAAACGCTTTCAGACGAAACAGAAAAATTGAGAAATCGGTTTAGT
>JBFLWC010000053.1:0-3935 GCA_040758415.1 Bacteroidota bacterium
TTCAATTAGCTGAAAATAATTCCAAACAGACATTTTTTCGATCAATTTACAATTTCTATTTTTGTGATTATCAAGGTATAAATAATATTAAGTGTCAAATTTTCTAAAAAGGGGCATTATATAATTATTTGTGTAAATGGGAAAAACTGTTAGAGAATAAAACCAATTCTATACATCAAAAGTAATAAAAACCTGCCTGTCGAGCGTGTTGCAGCGGGGAAAAATTTGTCCCGAAGGAATGCCTTTGGCAAAAGCAAATCACAACGGTAAGAGAAGTTAATTTAAAAGAAAGTAACTTGGTTTTAAACTTATCAAAGAAATCCACCTTCGGCGGAAAAGCAAATCACAACTACTTCCGAGACGCACTCGGTGCGTCTCTACTGTCTCGTCAATTTTGTAGTGTCGGGTAAAGTCTTTTTAGTTTTATTCTGGCATCCTTGGCAGTAAATTGCCAATTGATTTTTGCATTCATATTATTCCGGTGATTTTGCCAATGCTCACATTCTTTTCGTATGGTCAAGATATTATCTATCCTTCTACTTAAACATTGCTTCAATAAAACATTCAATTCTATTTCTGCCATGTTCAACCAGATGCCATGCTTTGGAGTAAATACAAAATTAAATCTATCCCACAGTGTTTTTGCTTTCTCAGGTGTGAAAGACTCGTAAAGCGAACCAGGCTTATGAGTATTAAGATTATCCATTACCAAAGTAATTTTTGTTGCATACTTGTAATTCATTTCTATATCTTCTATAAACTCTGCCCAATCATGTTTAGTTTTTCTCTATGTGATTTTCAAGATTCGCTTTCCAGACAACGGCTCACTCGCCATAAATATATTGCATACTCCGCAACGTTCATATTCATAATCATATTTTGCTAAACTTCCAGGCCTAAGAGGTATTTTATTTTTAGTTTCCTTTATTAATTGTTTTGGAGATTCATCCATACATACAACAGGAAATTCTGCGTCATATGGCTTTTTATATATATCTAAGACCATTTCCATATTTGCAACAAAATCGCTGTTTTCATCAGGTGGTATTACCCAACCTTGTTTACGCCAGGGCTTAATTTCGTTTTTTTTAACACACGACGTATTGTCTCGTGAGAAATATTGTCAACATACTTTAACTCAACAACCTTATCTGCAAGTAGTCTTAGTGACCACCTTGCAAATCCTTCCGGTGGCTCACTACAACTTAAAGCTATTAAATGTGCTTCAAAGTCACCATCTGCTTTTTTCTCATATTCTCTTTGTCCCTTCGTTCCGTTTAAGGCTACATTTAATCCCTCTTCTACAAAACATTTTTTGACGCGGTCAATTTTTCTCATACTTATTTGTAAAACACCGGCAATATCTATATTCTTTGAGTGTTTTTCTTGAAAGTCTCCTTCATCGCTATTTAGTAGTATCAACGCATTCAATACTTTTTGTGATCGGTGCTTGCCTTTCTGTATTATTGCTGATAATTCTTCCCGTTCTTCTTGGGTTAAAGTAACTTTATACTTTTTCATTGAAACTCCATCAAATGTTTTTTTGATGGAGCAACTTACTAAAATCTATACGACATTACAAAATTGACGAGACACTACTTGGTTTTAAACTTATCAAAGCCTGTCCCGCAGTTTTGCTTATTTTGCATCCCGATGCAGTTTATCGGGATTTGCGGGGAAACATTTATCCCGATTAAAAACATCGGGATCTTCGTTTCACTTCGAAAAGCAAATCACATCACCAGTATCTTTCAACAGCACAACAGGCAGTAAAGGATTTTATTGTCATCGGAACTTTCTCCGACAAAGGACCGAAAAAATGCAGTGGACTTGATGTTCATCAATACAGCGAAGAAACTTTAACGATTAAATTCGAAAACGGCTTTGAGAAAATCAAGTGCATCACTGAAGACCACACAACACCGTTAAACACAACGCAAAATTTCCTTTTCTGCTTTTTCAAACGAAGAGTTCAACGCTTATAAAAAACTAACGTGCCTAAATTTGAAATGATTCACACAAGAGAAAATATTTTATCTCTTTGGTTGCATTTTTTTCGAGAAGGTTCGTGCTTCTAATAAAAACTTTGTTTGGACCTTATCCGTTAGCAGCAACCTGTAGTAGAGACGCACCGAGTGCATCTCTAAAATAAATATAAGAAGGGGGATTCAGTCCGTCTCTATGTGGCAAATCAGTTTAAATCTCGATCCTGGTTAACACTCCATGCAATTTCTGATAAGGCAAATCTAAGAATTGCACAAAGTTTGGTGTAATGCGCTTAATAAAGGCAAATAGTTTCAGGTGGGGTCGTCTCGCTTGAATGTCGTCTACACCATAAAACATAACCTTTGGGTCAATATCCATTTCTTTTAGAATTTTAGGAATATCTAACCTCTCTAAATAACCTATCTGAATTTCCAATCCCGATAATCCTTCGGCAATATCTGGCACAAATAATTTTTGAACTCCGAACGGTTTATCCATTGTAATAATCGAAACTAAAAAGTTGCGCTCGTAGATTATGTTACTGGCAATTGTGCAGTGAACCATGTAAGGTGGAATCATTGAGAGGTCTTTTGTAAAAAAGAAGGCAGTGCCAGGAAGAAATTTTCCTTCTTCATAAAGTTGATTGTAACTTTCTATGTATGTATCAATTGGAAGAGAACGGAAAGAACGATAGACGGCTTTGTTGCCGTAAGTCCAAAGATAAATTGTAAAAAATGGAACCGCAGCAATTACAATTGACCAGTAGCCGCCGTGCGGAATTTTAGTGAATACCGAAAAAAGAAAAGCCAGATTAACAACAAGCACAAGAGAGGAGGTACTTAATTTCAACCTGTCGTTTCGTCTTGAAAAAATCCAGATCATAAATAGTGTACTGAATGCCATTGTTGCTGTAACAGCAAACCCGTACGCCGCTGCTAAATTATGGGATCCTTTGAATAACACAATCATAAAAATAACCGCAATAAGCAAACCCCAATTTACAGCATCAATATAAATTTGAGATTTAATACGGCTTGATGTGTATTTAACTTTCATCAAAGGAAAGATATGAGTTCGGATTCCTTGATATACAAGAGAGAAGACTGCACTAATCATTGCCTGGGATGCAATGATTGTAGCAAGTAGGGTGAGAATCAAAAAAGGGATGTAAAGAAATTCCGCTTGATTTTTGACCATAGCGAATAAAATATTTATCTGTTCATCGCGCTCCATTCCCTGAGATATAATAAATGCACCCTGCCCAAAATAATTAATCACAAGTGCTAAGAAGACAAAATACCATCCCTGCCTTATCGGTTGTCTTCCCAGGTGTCCCATATCGGCATAGAGCGCTTCGCCGCCGGTAGCACATAAAATTACTTCAGATAAAACGATGAAGCCGCTCAATCCGTTGTTAATCAAAAAATCAATACCATAAAAAGGATTGACTGCAAAAATAATTTTAGGATTGGCAAAAAGAGAAACAAGCCCGGTAACCAAAAGCGACGCAAACCATAAAACCATTATAGGACCAAACGATGAGGCAACTTTATCCGTTCCACGCGATTGAACTAAAAATAATAGAACAGTTATTCCAATGGTTATTATTACAACTGTGTTTTGAGAGATGTGTCCAATACCCGGAATCAATTCCAAACCTTCAACTGCAGAAAGAATACTGATAGCAGGCGTTATTACTCCGTCTCCCATCAAAAGTGAAACACCAATGTAACCCATAAATGTAACAAGTACCATTGAACGTGCAGATTTGAGAGAGCTGTGAAGAATTTCTTTCAATACTATAGTTCCTCCCTCGCCTTTTGAACTCAAACTCATTGCAAGAAAAGTGTATTCAACGGTTACAAGAATGATGAGGGTCCAAAATACAAGCGAGAGAATTCCAACAACATTTTCCGGCGTGGGTGGTGTTAATACAAAAATTACAGTAA
>JBFLWC010000054.1:0-2269 GCA_040758415.1 Bacteroidota bacterium
AACAAAAAAATCTGCTTCTGAAAATTTCCGCTTGCAGTAGGATTATTTAAGGTGGAACTATAAATTGCAAGCAGTCCAAAAATGATGAGTGCTGCAGCAGGAATAAAAATTGCAAAGTCGAACCTATCCTGTAACCTATAGTTAATTTGCAATTTTTGCCTCCTTAATGTTCGGAGACGCGACCATTTTTTTTTCTTCCGGCTTCTCCCCTTTTTGCAAATATGCTTTAATTATCTCCCTTGCAATCGGCGCAGCGGCAGTACTTCCAAAGCCGGCATTTTCAACTATCACGGCAACCGCAATCTTGGGATTATCGTATGGTGCAAATCCAATAAATACAGCGTGATCTTCTCCGTGCGGATTTTGTGCTGTTCCGGTTTTACCGGCTATAGCAATATCCGGCATTTTAATATTTGTAGCAGTTCCTGCACCGTTAACAACTAAGTACATAGCATACCGGACAATGTCGAAGGATTCTTTGCTAATGCCTATATCATAGTATTGTGGTGCCACATTAATTCGTCTATTGTTCTTTGCATCAAAATAACTTTTTAAAAAATGGGGTTTAGCAAATTTACCAGAGTTAGCAAACAATGCCGCATATTGTGCAAGCTGCAGCGGTGTAACGCTCAACTCGCCCTGCCCAATTCCTAAGCTTAGAAGAAATCCTTTAGTCCATCTTCCTGTGCCAAAAACTTTATCGTAGTATTGTGTTGACGGAACAATACCGGAAATTTCTTCACCGATATCTATACCGGATTTTTTTCCAAAGCCGAATTTGTTTGAGTAAAGTGACCAGCGGTCGAGACCGATTTTTAAAATGAGTTGATAAAAAAATGTGTTGCATGATTTTTCGATTGCTGTTTTAACATTAACCACGCCGTGAACGTGCAGGCATTTAAAGTAACGGTCTCCGAATTGTAATCCGCCTGTGCAATTTACTGTAAAGTTTGTGTCAATCACTCCTTCTTCTAATGCTGCAATAGCAGAGATCATTTTAAAAGTAGAGCCGGGCGAGTAGATTGACATTGTTGCACGATTAAACATCGGACGATCGGGATCAGCATTTAACTTACGCCAAACGTCGTTTGAGGTTACTGCAGCAAAGTCTGCCAGGTTATACTGAGGTGCGCTCAAGAATGCAAGAATTTCTCCGGTAGACGGTTCGAGTGCAACAACAGCTCCTCGTTTATCTTTAAATGCCTCTTCGGCAGCACGTTGCGCATCTTTATCTATTGTCAAAATCAGGTCGTCTCCTTTTACCACTGCTATGTCATCTTCACCGTTTTTATATCTTCCTATAGTTTTCTGTTTCGAATCAACAAGCATATACTTAATTCCTTTATCGCCGCGCAGGTAATCTTCATAAGTTTTTTCAATTCCGGCAAAACCAATTTCGTCTCCTATATCATATTCATTTTTTCTTCGCTGCAATATTCCAGCGGGAATTTCTTTTGTGTAACCGAACATATGAGAACCAGTAATACCAAATGAATAATCGCGCTGGGTTTCCATTACATAATCAACTCCAGGTAGTTTAGAAGCATTCTCTTCATACCACGCTATCACTTTAAAGTCCACATCCTTTGCAATTTTTCTAGGAATAAATTTTGAGTACGATTCGTTCTGTTTGAGGATTTTATCAACATAACCCGGACTTGAACCTAATATTGCTTCTAGGTATGGAGTTAATTTTTTATCATACTCCGAAGGTGTAATACGAAGCGTGAAAGATGGTTTGTTACCTACAAGTACTTGATAATTGCGGTCGAAGAATATGCCGCGTGGAGCAGTTTGATATACCGGTTTTACGCTGTTCTCATTGGATTTTTCCGAGTAAGCCGGCTGTTGAAGAATTTGCATGCTGAATAACTGCACAACACAGATAGCAAGAAATCCAACAATAATCACAAATACAACTCTTCTTCTTAACATCGAACCAAAATGCGTATCGTTCATATAATTCCTTTTCTTGAACTAAATATAACCATTGGTAATCCAAATAAAGCTGTATATAATCCCGGTAGAATTCCTTCTTCTAGAATCAGAAAAAATATATTCAAGTTTGTGTTTGAATTTGATATTGAACCAAAGATAAAAGCACTGATGCTTCCGCAAATAAAAACAATCAACAAAAAGAAAAACGATTCCGTGTTGAAATCAATTTTGTTCTCGCTATAAAAATATCCCGCAATAAATGCAGAGAGAGTAAAGGAAAACATATAGGCGCCAATCAAACTACCTGAAATCAAATCGAGAAAAAAACCGA
>JBFLWC010000055.1:0-5604 GCA_040758415.1 Bacteroidota bacterium
TTTATTAAATTGAAGTGCTGCTTCACAAAAATGTAAATCAATAAGATGAAAAACAAATTTTATTCAGAATTTGATTTCGAGCGTCTAAAACCAAACAAGCGGGAAAATGATTATAGAACACCGTTTCAAATTGACCGCGATAGGATAATCCATTCGTCGGAATTCCGCCGTCTGCAAGGAAAAACACAGGTGTTTCTGCCGGGCGAGTACGATTTTTACCGGACACGTTTAACACACTCGATAGAAGTTGCACAGATTGGAAGGGCTGTTTGCAATTATCTTCTTTCAAAAGAAAAAGAACTGCTGAATGAAGAATATTTTATTGACGATGATCTGGTTGAGTCTATTTGTCTTGCACACGATCTCGGGCATCCGCCGTTCGGGCACGCCGGCGAAAGAATGTTGAATATGCTGATGAAAAGTTATGGTGGGTTTGAAGGTAATGCGCAGACTCTGAGAATAATTACGGAAATTTTTTATCGCGAAGACGACAGGCACCGCGGTATGAATCCGACCCGCGCATTTCTTGACGGCATACTTAAATACAAGGTAACTTACAAACAATTCAAGATCCCGGATAATCATTTTATTTATGACGAGCATAAGCGATACATCAATTATCTGTTTGGGGGAAAGAAATTGCCGAAGGATTTTTCTTCGCCGGAAAAGCTAAATCAATTTCAAAGCATTGAATGCCAGATAATGGATTGGGCAGACGATACTGCTTATGCAATTAACGATTTGGTTGACAGCATCTCAGGCGGATTCATAACAATTGCAAAACTTGCGCGATGGCAGTACGAAAATAATTTAAACGAATGGCAGAATTCTATGATTGATGAAATGTTTGAGTGGATGAAATCCGGCAATTACAAAAAGAAATTTGGGGCTCAGATTGGTAATTTTGTGCGCGCGTGCAGTTTGAAAGAACGAAAAACTTTTATGGACAGATTTACAAATCGTTATAAATATATTTTGATTGTAGAAAAAAATATTTTTGAGCGGGCGCAGCTCTACAAGAAAATTTCTGCTGATTTAGTCTTTCGTTCACCGCAGCTTCATCAAATCGAGTTCAAGGGCAACAGTATGATAGAAAAAATGTTTAAGCTGTTCGAGGATAATTATATCAAATCGCTGAACGATGCAAAGCTGCTTCCTAATTTTAATGATAAGCTCATCCGTGCCGAAAAAGATAAATTAAAACGCGCACGAATAATTTGCGATTACATTTCCGGCGCAACGGATTCATTTGCACTGAGAACGTATCGCCGTTTGTTCGATCCGGATTACAGCTCGCTTGCTGATTTGGTGAATTAGTCATCTTTATAATTTTTTTATCAATGAAGAATTTGAAAATAAATCTTGACGAGAGTGAACAAAGGTACAGCCGCCTGCTTCGTTATCTAACCGATTATATTTACACTGTACGGATAGAAAACAACAAAGCTGTTGATACATACCACGGACCCGGCTGCGTTGCGGTTACCGGTTATACATCTGAAGATTATCTTGCCGACCCGGATTTGTGGTACCGAATGGTTCACGAAGAAGACAAAGCTGCCGCACTTGAACAAGCTAACAAAGCTTTAGCCGGCGTTGAAGTTAAACCTTTGGAACACAGAATTATTCATCGCGATGGTTCTGTACGCTGGGTACGAAACAGTATAGTTCTTTCCAAAGACAGTAAAGGAAAAGTTCTTTCTTACGACGGATTGATCAACGATATTACCGAGATTAAAAAAGCTGAAGAACTTACCGAGATGAAGCAAAGGCAGCTAATTCAAGCCGACAAAATGGTGGCGTTGGGAACAATGGTTACCGGAATTGCGCACGAAATAAATAATCCAAATAATTTTATTTTACTCAATACACGCTTTCTTCAAAAAGTTTGGGAAGATATTCATCCAATATTGAAAGAATACTTTGAACAACGCGAAGATTTTATTGTAGCAGGATTTCCCGCTTCAAAATCGAAAGAAAAGATTACACAATCCTTAGATGGAATTGTTGACGGTGCATTAAGAATTCAAAAAATTACGAAGAGCTTAACAAATTTTGCTCGTACCGATGCCGGCGAATTAGATCATCCGGTTGATATTAACAGCGTTATTGGCAATGCCGTTCTGCTAACAGGAAATGTAATCAAAAACTCTACAAACAATTTTACAGTTAACTATAACAAAGAATTACCTATTATAAAAGGCAACCCTCAGCAACTTGAGCAGGTGATAATCAACCTCATAAACAACGCCTGTCAATCTCTTTCAGATCAAAATCAAAAAATTTCTATTGATGCAGGTCTGAACAACAACGGGAATTCGATTTACGTTAGGATAAAAGATTGCGGAGCAGGAATCGAGAAAGAAAATCTTAAATATATTTTTGATCCTTTCTTTACTACAAAAAGAAGTTCGGGTGGAACGGGATTGGGATTATATATTTCGTACAAAATTGTAAAAAGTCACGGTGGAGAATTAACTATAAACAGCGAGAAGGGAAAAGGAACTATTTGTGAAATAATTCTTCCTATAAATTAATGGAGGATGATAATGGCAGCTGCAGTCTTTCCGGCGCAACCACTTCTTTTAATAGATGACGAACAACAATTTCTTCTAAGCGCAGAGTTAACCTTAACCGCAAATGGTCTTAACAATATTAGAACTCTGGTTGACAGCAGAGAAGTAATACCACTTTTAAGCAAAGAAGAATTTTCTCTGATAGTTTTAGATATGAACATGCCGTATATAACCGGATTGGAATTAATCCCGCAGATTATAGAAAAAAATCCATCTATACCTATTATAGTAGTTACAGCAATGAATGATGTTGACAGCGCGGTTAAAAGCATCAAAGCAGGCGCTTTCAATTATTTATTAAAACCAGTAGACGATACCCGGTTAGTTACAACAATTAGAAGCGGTTTGGATTTAAGATATGCGCGCGACGAAAACAAACGTCTTAAAGATTATTTGTTAAGAGACAAATTAGAAAACCCGGAGGCATTCAGCGAAATAATTACAAAGAGCAATTTGATGCGCGCAATATTTAAGTACATCGAAGCAATTTCAAAAACGCCGCTTCCTGTTTTAATTACCGGAGAGACGGGCGTTGGCAAAGAGTTGATTGCAAAAGCTATTCATAAACTGAGCGGAAGACCCGGAGAATTGGTTGCATTAAATGTTGCAGGTGTAGACGACACATTATTTTCAGATACTCTTTTCGGACACAAGCGCGGGGCTTTTACCGGTGCTGAGCAGGATCGAAAGGGTCTGATCGAACAATCTGAAAAAGGGACTCTCTTTCTTGATGAGATAGGCGACTTGAGTTTGGAATCGCAAGTTAAACTGCTGCGCTTGATGCAAGAAGGAAAATATTATCCGCTTGGTTCCGATATGTCGAAACTTGCAGATGTTCGTATCATTTGTGCAACAAATAAAAATATCGAAGCAATGCGTGAAGATAATTCTTTCAGAAAGGATCTCTATTATCGTTTGCAAACTCATTTAATTCATATTCCGCCGCTGAGAGAAAGAAAAGGCGACATACCACCTTTAGTAAATCATTTTCTAGAAAAAGCTGTGCACCAGTTAAACAAAAAGAAGCCAACTGTACCAAAAGAACTTTACACTTTATTATCAAGTTATCATTTCCCCGGAAATATCCGCGAGCTTGAAGGAATTATTTTTGATGCAGTCAGTGTGCATTCATCCGGAATAATGTCTCTTGAACCGATAAGAGAAAAAATTTTTCAAAAGCATAAAGGCAAAGATTTTTTTGGTGAAGAGTCAATAAGCGATCAAGAAGAGAAAATAATTTTTAGCGAACAGCTTCCTACTCTGCAAGAAGCAGAAGACCTTCTTATCAAAGAAGCACTGAATAGAACAGATGGCAACCAAACCATCGCCGCTGATATTCTTGGAATCAGCAGACGCGCTCTTAACAATCGTTTGAACAGAAAACCGAATAGTTAAGTAAATGGTCTAGCATCTTCTAAATGTCATTCCCTTCCGAAACGGTTGCCACAATTCTGCATTATTTTTAGCAACTTGCAAAAATGTTGCACCCTTTTTAAAATTCATCTGTAATTAAAAATTCCGTTAAGTAACACATTCAAAACAATTTATAATTTTCTTCTTCTTCCGGCACAACGATTGAAACAGATTAACACGACAACGACAAAATTCATGAATAAATAAAAAGGAGAAAAATCATGAAAACAAACAGCATAATTAAATTGTTAGTTGCGATCGTATTGCTTGGAACGAATACAACTATCCTAGCACAAATACCGATCACAGAAAAATCATTTCAGGAGAGGGTCGTAAAAAGAGCTCTCTATGGAATGAACAGCGAGATTCCTTCGATTGTTGAATCGTCTCTATTCTTAATTCTGGAAGTAAAGAATAGATATCCAAACGAAGACTACACAAAAATTCTCGATAAGCTGAATGAGCTGGTATCCAGCGGCAAGACAATATCAATAAGATATAAGGCACAGCTTGCAACTTTGTTTTTTAACTATCACGAGCAGTTCAAAGAAGTAAAAATAACAGAGAATGATAATCCCGATAAATATTTCAGGATGATTGCTGGTAAAATCGAAAACAATTCGTTTGCTCTCAACTAAAAATTAACTGGTGCCTCCAGGTAATACATTAAGCCCGGTTTGGTTTATCAAGCCGGGTTTTTTGTTTTCACATTTGTTTTGTCGAAATTTTTAACACTTCTTCAATACTCTTCAAATGATCTGGAAAACTATGCCTTCCGAAAAAAAATGAAATTATCTTATTCAAGACATCATCAACAACCGAATCGGGACACGATGCGCCGCTGGTTAATGCAATTGTAATTTGATTTTTTAGAGGAAGAAAATTTTCCGTTACTTTTTCTTCACGCGTGTGAATATCAAAATGACTAATTAGTTTTTCAGAAATTATTTTATCAGAATCGGAAATGAAATATGTTGTAAA
The DNA here is from genome assembly GCA_040758415.1 of Bacteroidota bacterium. GTDB lineage: Bacteria > Bacteroidota > Ignavibacteria > Ignavibacteriales > Melioribacteraceae > Fen-1258. The sequence continues at coordinate 4,971 of JBFLWC010000055.1, forward strand.
TTTTTCTTCGAGTAGTTCAACAAGGTGCGATGTGTTCGAGCTGTTATATCCACCTATAACAATTGCTAAGTCAGCACTTTCTTTCATCAAGCCGATTGTTGACATCTGGTTATCGTTCGTTGCGTAGCAGAGTGTATCGCGTGTATCTGCAAAATGTTCTTTTAAATTTTCTTCTCCGTATTTTTTTATCATTGTGCTGCGGAGGTAATCGGCAATAGCTTGTGTTTCGCTAGCAAGCATAGTAGTTTGATTTACAACCCCTATGCGCAGCAGATCTTTTTCAACATCAAACTCATCGGAATATTTACCGTCAAAGAATTTATAAAACTCATCTTTACTAATTTCGCCAAGAATTACTTTAGCTAAAAATTCCGTTTCTTTCATATCGCGCACAATTATAGATGATGCATTCAACGTGCTGTGAGAAAATGTTGCACGCGTCTCTTCGTGTTGAAATTTTCCGTGAATGATAATTGTGTAATTCTTTTTTCCCAATGTTTCGGCACGGTTCCAAACTTTTTCTACAAACGGGCATGTTGTGTTATACTTTGCTGCATCAATGCCTTTTTCTTTTAATAATTTTTCTACTTCGAGTGTTGTGCCGAATGCAGGTATTATTACAATGTCTTCGGAA
>JBFLWC010000056.1:0-9244 GCA_040758415.1 Bacteroidota bacterium
GACAATTGCCTAGATTGCCATGGCTTAGCAGTTAAACCATCTCCCTGGAGGGACAGGGAACAAAAAAATATTTGTCTAACCAGCACAGGGTAAAAATATGAAAAAAAATATTATATGGACAATCAAAATGGTAACTCTTTATTCATTCTTGGGGTTGATTTTACAAGGCATTTTAGTCAATCTGTTGTTTGCCTCAACGCCTTCCAAAGGTCAAAATCTTCGTGAAGTAAAAGTAAGTGTTAATGCTGTAAGTATCACTTTTGAACAAGCACTACAGTTAATTGAGAAAAAAACAAATTTTAGATTCATCTTTTTTGAAAAAAATATTCCGCTGCATGAAAAAGTAACGGTCAGCGTTGAAGATGAATCACTTTATAATATATTGGAAGTCTTTGCTAAAGATTACGGTCTTACCTTTAATAGAATTAATGATCAGATTGTTGTTAGAAAATCTCACGATCAAACGGAAAATTTAACAACAACTATAGAGAATGGAAAAGTTAAAGGTAAAGTTACAGATGCCAAGACCGGTGAACCATTAATTGGCGCAAGCGTTATCTTAAAACCATTAAACATCGGTGCTGCTACTGACATTGAAGGAAATTATTCCTTTGATGTTCCGACAGAAGTTGCAAAAGGACAGCAAGCAGAATTAGTTGCTTCATTTATAAACTACAAGAAAAAATCTGTTATGGTAACTTTAAGCGGGGCAGATATTACGGAAAATTTTGATCTGGAAGAAGACCTCTTGAAGATGAATGAAGTAGTAGTTACCGGTACAAGAGCTGCTCAAGAAGTCGGTAACATTCCTGCAGCAGTATCAGTGGTTACTGATTTAGAAGTTAGGCAGGGTCAACAAACCACAAATATTAACGAAGCATTAAAACGCGTACCCGGTGTGGCAATGCGTGTTCATCTTGAAGGTTCTACACGTGCTACAGCAAGCATACGCGGAGCGGGCGCTCAAAGTACATTCGGCGCACGCGGTGTGAGGATACTTGTCAACGGAATCCCGAAAAACAACGCAGGCGGCTCAGGACAAGACTTCATCAATATAGATTTGGCATCAGTGGCAAGGGTGGAAGTTGTACGTGGTCCTTCGTCTGCATTATACGGTAACCAGGCGGGAGGTGTTATCAACTTCATTATGGAAGAAGGTTCCGCCATTCCATTTATCGAGTACCGGCAGACTCTTGGAAGCTTCGGGCTTGCAAAGGAACATTTGAAGGCTAGTGGTCAGAGCGGGCCGTTTAGCTATTTTGCAAGCATTTACAGAACGGATCAAAGCGGCTACCGAGATTTTTCGAAATTTTTTGGCACAGGTTTTCAAACATTATTTCGCTATCGCTTTGAGGACGGCGGAAGTGTGATGACAATGCTCTCTTACGAAAAATTGCGTCAATGGATCCCCGGCAGCATTACAGCAGAAGAGGTAGCAGCCAATCCGCGCCAGGCAAACCCCGCTTTAGCTGCAGCTGGCGGCGTTCAGGGTAGTATTGATGAGTTCAGAGCAGCCGTCAACTATACACGACCTTTATTCGGTAAGGATCAAATCGAACTTACCGGATACTACATTCCGCGTCCAATTTATTTCACAATCTCAGCACCGATTCGCAATAGCCAGTTTTTTATCAATCGTGGTGTAAATTTACGTTACCTGTTGTTACAACCAATTGCCGGACGTGAGAACCGTCTGACTGTTGGTTTTGATTATCAGAACACACCGCTTAGCAATGCGATCTTCAGTCTTACCACAGGTGCTGCGCTGCAGCAGCTTGAGGAGAATCTGAGCTCAACTGGTTTCTACCTCCAGGATGAATTCAATCTTTTCCCAGAGTTTCTATTGAACTTAGGGGGCCGTTTGGACGAAATAAGCTTCGGATTTGAAAATCTGATGCGCCCGGGGCTGCCAGGAAGTTCCTTCATTCAGAAATATGAACGGTTCACGCCAAAGTTAGGTGCAGTTTACCACGTTCGACCCAATGTCTCGCTTTACGTCAACTACAGTCAGGGTCTCGAGGCACCGATAAGCGAACAGCTTCGCAACTCGCCATTTTCGACAGGCGAGTTTGTACTGAATCAGAATCTAAAGCCGATGACTCTCCGCAGCTACGAAGTTGGTGCGAAAGGACAGGTTAGCACCTGGATGTCGTTCGAGCTTGCATATTATCGTCAGAATATAGAAGACTTTATTGTAACACGTCAGATTTTACGTCCGGACGGAAGAACGACATTTACCGCCTCTCTGAACGCAGCAGAAGTGAAACAGCAGGGACTTGAGCTTGGTGTCTTCTTGGTGCCGTCTTCAGGAGTTACGGCAAGTATTACATATACGTTTTCTGATTACACATTCAGCCGGTTCTCAGCACTTGGAGAAACGTTAACTGGTAAGCGACTTGCAGGAATTCCACAACATGACATATTTGGCGAACTTCGTTACCGCCACAGCAGCGGATTGTATAGCTTTGTCAACTTGAAATCCGTTAGTAGTTTCTTTCTCAATGACGCAAACGCTTTCAGCAATGCAGCGTATAATGTTGTCAATTTGAGTTTTGGACACGAGCGAATCGAATTAGGCAGCTTGCGTCTTGCGCCATTCATTACAATCAACAATCTTTTTAACGAAGCTTACACATCGCTTGCAGAAGTAAATAATGCTGCACGTCGTTTCTTTAATCCTATGCCGGGACGAAACGTTGTGGCTGGTGTAACACTGGGGTTTTAATGTGAAGTAAAAAATATGAGAAATCAGGGGTAGGGAACGGTTTCAAACCGTTCCTTACTTTTCACGTCTCACGTCTGGTTACATTCCTAAAACTACCAAACAACTCTTTGCGAAATTTATTAGCGGTTCAAAATACACACCGAACACAAGGATAATTGCTACCAGTACAGAAATCAAAATTGTATTCGGAAGTGAAGTTGTAATTGCTTGTGTATCTTTTTCTGCTTGGGTTAAGAACATATGTTTTAGTACGCGGATGTAGTAGTAAAGAGAAACAACCGAGTTTAACAAAGCTATAACAGCAACAGCAATCATTTTTGCATCAACAAGTGCAATAAACAAATACAACTTAGCTATAAAACCTGCTGTTGGCGGTAATCCGGTAAGTGAGACTAAAAATATTGCAAGCGATACACCGAGGAAAGGTGAAGTATAACCAAGTCCATTGTAATCATCAATTTCTTCCGAGCCAATCTTGTTTGCAATAAGCATTACAATTAAAAACGCACCGAGATTCATTATCAAATAAATTGAGAAATAAATTAAGATAGCAATTAGCCCCTGGTTTGAAAAGACTACTAAACCGAGCAGGATGTATCCGGCATGCGCAATTGAAGAATATGCGAGCATTCTCTTCAAATTATTTTGCCAAATTGCTGAGAAGTTGCCAAGTGTCATTGTGAGAATTGAAATAGCAACGAGCAACGATTTCCAATCAAATACATTTATTAATTGCCATACTCCTAAAGGATCAACATAAGAAACAAAAGTAGTTTTGATGAAGCGTATCAACAAAGCAAAACCGGCTGCTTTACTAGCAACAGAGAGGAAAGCAGTGATTGTGATTGGCGCTCCTTCGTAGACGTCCGGTGTCCAGAAATGGAAAGGCGCCGAAGAAATTTTGTAACCGATTCCGGCAAAGATTAAGATGCAAGCAAATGAAAGTGTAAAAAGATTAATCTGAGGTCCTTGTATCAAAGAATTGATAACATAAAGATTAGTGCTGCCGGTTAATCCGTAAACAAGTGAAATTCCAAATAACATCAATCCGGAAGAGACAGCGCCGTAGAGTAAATATTTCAAGGCGGCTTCGCTGCTGCGGTCTCTTAATTTTGTAAAGCCGGCAAGAACGTAAGAAGAGAGCGACATCAATTCCATCGAAAGATAAATCAAAATCAGATCGGTTGCGGAAATCATAAAGAACATTCCGAGTACCATTCCGAAAATTAAAGCATAGTACTCTCCAAGGCGGTCTGTAATTTTTTGGATTTCATCCGAACCGAAAGAAAAGAAGACAATCAGAAGAGAAGAAACAACAACAATTATTTTAAAGAAGATTCCAAACGAATCAACTGCAAATATTCCAAAATTATTGGTAGGCACGTCGGAAGTAGCGAATGCTGATCCGGAAATTCCGTACTGGCTTAACGTGAAAAATCCAGTGATTAAAATTCCTGCTATAGCGATGTACGGAATATATTTTTTATTTTTATGAAAAATTAAATCTGCTAGAACAAGAACAATCAGCACTGCAGAAAGGATTAATTCCGGAACGATCAAACCAAGCGAGTGATATAGATTTGTATTTGCCATCATTAAAATTATAATCCGCTTAGTGAAGTTGTGCTAATAGTTGTGGTAACGAACTGAACCAATGAGTTAACGGATGAATTCATAATATCCAGCATAGCAGATGGATATACTCCCAGGAAGATAATTATGATAGTAAGAGGAATAAACATTGCATATTCCCGTTTATCAAGGTCTGCAAGTGTTGCCCACTTTTCGTTGAGTGGTCCGAAGAAAATTCTTTGAAGAGTCCACAGCATATAAGCAGCGCCAAGAAGAATTCCAAGAGTAGAAATTATAGTAAGAATTCTTGTAGCGTTAGCACCGAAAGCACCAATAAACACAAGTGCTTCTGAAACAAAACCGCTTAAGCCTGGCAATCCGATAGCAGCAAAGAATGCAACTGTAACAAAGCCGGTATAGACCGGCATTTGTGCAGCCAACCCGCCAAAATCGTTTAAGCCCCTTGTGTGAGCACGGTCGTAAACAACGCCAACAATCAAGAAGAGCATTGCAGTAATTGTTCCGTGATTGAACATCTGAAATATTGCACCGTTAACACCAACAGTTGTAAGCGAAGCCATTCCGAGTAAAACATAACCCATATGAGAAACCGATGAGTATGCGATCAGTTTCTTAAAATCTTTTTGTGCAAGTGCAACAAGCGCACCGTAAATAATATTGATCATACCGAAGAGAGCAATATACCACATCAGCTGGCGCGTGATATCCGGAAACATAGGGTAGCTGACGCGTAGGATACCGTAAGTTCCCATTTTTAAAAGAACACCGGCAAGAATAACCGATATTGGTGTTGGTGCTTCAACGTGTGCATCGGGCAGCCAGGTGTGGAAAGGGAACATCGGAATTTTAATTGCAAAGCCCGCGAATAATGCGATGTATGCTATCAATCTTAAGTTATTCGGATTTAGTGCAGAAAGAATTCCATCCGAAGAATAGTTTGCCGGGTTCATCAAGGCAATCATATTGAATGTGTGAACTCTATTCCCATCCGTCATCAATTCTGTTGCGCTGAAATATAAACCAATCATAACCAAAAGAATAAACACGCTTCCGAACAATGTGTAGATGAAAAACTTGATTGCGGCATATTCTTTTCGTGGTCCACCCCAGATGCCAATTAAAAAATACATCGGCAAAAGCATCAATTCCCAGAAGATGTAGAAGAGAAAAAAGTCGAGCGAAACAAACACGCCCATCATTCCGGCATCAAGAAGCAGAAAGAGTGCAAAGTAACCTTTAATGGATTTTTCAATTGTCCACGATGAAATTGCTGCGATGAAAGAGATGAGTGCGGTCAACAAAACCATTGGCATACTCAAACCATCAATACCCATAAAGTAATCAATCTTAACATCACCAAGCCAGGTGATGCCGCTGATGTTGATCCATCTGAATTTTTCTATGAACTGAAATGACTTTTCTTCATAAACTCCTGCAGCAGAGTAATTGTAATTTGCAAGAAGAACAACAGCAAGAACAACTTGAACTGCAGTGATTACAAGTGTCAAGTATTTTATGGAGTTGGGTTGTTCTTTTTTCATGAACAAAATTAAAAACATTCCCAGTACGGGAAGAAAAGTGATTATTGAAAGAATCGGAAATCCAATCATAACTACGAACCTATGTTTATTTGAGCTGTTAGCGGTTAGCTAATTATTTACTAAAAAGGTTTGAAAAACACTAACAAAATAATTACTGCAAAAACTACAAAGACAATATATGTCTGAACTTTCCCGGTCTGTAATTTTTTAAAAGACAACCCTACAAATCCGCTAAAGAACGCAGTGAAGTTTACAGCTCCATCAACAACAAATGTGTCGAACAAACCACTCATCTTTGAAGTGAATCTTGTTAAAGCTGCCGAACCGTTTACTATTCCGTCAACAATTTTATTATCAAACCAGGCAAGGATTGAACTAAAATTCAATGTGCCTGCAACAGCAGTCTTGTCGTAAAGTTCATCAAGGAACCATTTGTTCAAAGAGAAATTGTAAAGCAGTTTTAATTTTCCGGCAAGTTTATCTGCATTAAGTTTTTTCCATTGATAGAAGATAAATGCAATTAAAATTCCTAATGCTGCAACAGCAAGCGATAAAAACATTGCAGGATAATGCGCCCAATGTATTGCTTCGGTGTATTCAACAGAATGAGTAACTTCTTGATGAACTTCGGTTTTACTGTCTCGCGAGCTATTCGTTGGTTTCATAAATTCAAATCGAGTTTCAAGCGGAGTAACTTGCGTTGGAGTTTTAATCCAGTTTTTTAAAACCCATCCGGCATCGGCGCCAATTGGATTTGGAGTGTACCAAATAAAAATTGAAAGCACAGCAAGAATAACAAGCGGCGCTGTCATTACAAATGGCGATTCATGTGCGTGTTCATATTTGTGATGATCTGCCGGTTTTCCATGAAATGTTAGAATAACAAGACGAAACATGTAGAATGCTGTCAAACCCGCCACAGTGAATCCCATTATCGGAATCAACCAATGCCCTGTGAGTTTGCCGAATGCAAGTGTGCCGGCAAGAATTCCATCTTTACTTAAGAAGCCGGAAAATAATGGGACGCCGGAGATTGCTAATGTTGAGATCAAAAATGTGTAATAGGTGAGCGGCATTTTTTTCTTCAATCCTCCCATATTGCGGATATCCTGTTCGTGGTGCATTGCGTGGATTACAGAACCGGAACCAAGAAACAAACATGCTTTGAAGAACGCGTGTGTAACAAGATGGAAAAATGCGAAGGCATAAGCACCGACACCAACCGACATAACCATATAACCCAATTGAGAAACAGTTGAGTATGCCAAAACTTTCTTAATATCATTTTGCGTAAGTGCAATTGTTGCAGCTACAAGCGATGTAAATGCACCAACAACTGCTATGACTAACATTGCATCAGCTGTGAGCATTACAAAAATTCTAACAAGAAGATAAACACCTGCAGCAACCATTGTAGCAGCGTGGATTAATGCGCTAACCGGAGTAGGACCTTCCATTGCATCCGGCAGCCAAACGTGAAGAGGAAATTGAGCGGATTTTCCAACTGCACCCATGAAAACTAAAATTCCAGCCGCTGTTAACCACGCATTACTTTCGAATGGAAGAATGCCTGAAGCAATTTGTTGATAGATAACATCGAATGTAAATGTTTTGTATTGTGTAAAGAGAATCAGAATTCCTATGAACATTCCAATATCACCTATCCGGTTTACTATGAAAGCTTTCTTAGCAGCATCGGATGCAGATTTTTTTTCAAACCAGAAACCAATCAGCAGGTAAGAGGAAAGGCCGACCAATTCCCAAAAGATATACATCATTAATAAGTTGTGTGTGAGAACAATACCAAGCATCGAAAAAGTGAAGATGCCGAGATATGCGAAGTAACGTGTGTATCTTTTATCGCCGCGCATATACTCAATTGAGAAGACGTGAACAAGAAAGCTGATAAGATTTACAACGAAGAGCATCAATGCTGTAACGTTATCAATCTTGAAACCAAGTTCGATGCTGATTGAGCCGACTGCCGGTGAGTTGCTCATCGAAATCCATGTAAACGATGCTGTAACATCGGTTGTGTTTAAATAGACAAGTTTGCTATATAAAACTATTATAGAAAGAACAAGCGCAATTCCAAGAAGTATTACTTCGAACAGATAAAATTTCGGGAATCGTTTGCCAAGAAAAACGACAATAATAAATCCAACTAGAGGAAGAAGAAGAATTGCAATAGAAAAGTTGATTAGTAATTCGCTCATAAACTATTCTTTTAAGTGGTCTATTTCGTCAACGTTAACGTTTGTGAATGTTTTATAAATATTTAGAACAATTGCCAGTGCAATCGCTGCTTCTGCAGCAGCAAGAATAATAACAAAGAGAGCAATAACCTGTCCGTTCAATCCAAAATTTCCAAACCTTGAGAATGCAACAAAATTAATGTTGGCAGAATTGAGAACGAGTTCTATTCCCATCAAAACCATAACCGCATTTTTGCGTGTAATAATTCCGTAAATGCCAAGTGAAAACAGTACAGCACTTATAATCAAAAAATGAGTTAAACCAACTTGTAACATATTTAGTAATTAGTATTTAGTATTGAGTATTTAGTATCCAGCATCGAGTATCCAGGATCGAGTATCCAGAAACTATTCTTTATCTCTACGGGCAATCGAAGCTGCGCCAATCAAAGCGACTAACAAAAGAATTCCGAGCAGCTCAAAAATTAAAACGTAATCGTTTATTAAAAGATAACCGATGTCTTTAGTTGTTGTTAAAGGAATTTGAGCGGGTTCAGATTTCCATTCAGTCCAAATCATAACTGCAACAACTGCGCTCATAAATATTGCCGTTGCAATTGCAGCGGGCAGCATATGAACTGTGCCAGTACGAATTTCTACATTTGTAATTTTGTTTGTAAGCATCACTCCGAACAAAAGCAAAATTAAAATACCGCCGACGTAAACAAGAATTTGAACAATAGCAATAAAATCTGCGCCGAGTAAAACATAAATTCCGGCAATACCAAAAAATGTAAAGAGCATGTAAAAAGCAGAGTGAACAATATTTCTTGTTGTAACAATAAAGAGAGCAGATACTAAAGTAATTGCTGCAAACAAGTAAAATGCGATGTCGTAGAAATTCATAAAAAATTTTTTCTCCATTACCCGTTTTTCTTCTCTTCTTGCTGTTGAACAGATGCTTCTGATTTTGTTTTTGCAGCTGCTACAGTTCCCGTCTGTTTGGCTGCTTCTTTCTCGGCTTGAAATTTTTCGTAATTAATTTTTTTCTGTACGGCTTCTTCTTCAGTTAATGTTGTGAATTTATAAACGAGATTATTCCTTTCATACTCGGCAAATTCATAAACGTCTGTCATGTAAATACATTCTGTAGGACATGGAAAAACGCAAAGCTGACAGTAGCAGCACTT
>JBFLWC010000057.1:0-3722 GCA_040758415.1 Bacteroidota bacterium
ACTACTTTATTGACCAGACAAAGCATTACATTGATAAAATATATTTCACAGGAAACTATAAAACATTAAAAAGTTTCCTTAGTTTTGCCATCCTTTTCAAAAAGGATGAATGTAAATGGAAGCGACCGAAAGAATACTTGAAGGAGCCAGAGAATTGTTTTTCAGCTATGGAATACGAAGTGTTTCAATGGATGATATTGCCCGCCATCTGGGTATGTCTAAAAAAACAGTATATCAGCATTTCGAGGACAAAGATGAAATCGTCAATTCACTTTTAGTAGCAAGCCTTGAAAGTAATGAGAAACAGTTAAAAAAATTAGAAACGGATTCAAAGGATGCGGTACAGGAGATTATCCTCATTATGAAACATATTGCTGAAATGTTTTCACGGATTAATCCTAACCTCTTTTACGATATGCAGAAGTATTATCCTGAAGCGTGGAAAACTTTTCAGGCATTTAAGCAGCGTTCGATGATTAAAATGGTTGAAACCAATCTTCAGCAGGGTATTTCGCAGGGATTTTTCAGGAATGATATTAATGTCCGGATTCTTGCCAAGATGCGTATTGAACAAGTGGAAATAGCCATGAACCCGATGATATTTCCGCACGATAAATTCAATATTGCAGAAGTACAGCTTTGCATGATTGACCATTTTCTTCATGGAATAACAACGCTTAAAGGGCACAAGCTCCTCAACAAATACAAGAATATTAATGAAGATGAATAAAAACTATAAAACAAATATGTACAAGTTAAAACTACTTTCTCTTTCTATCCTGTTAGGAATTGGCGCTTACGCAACTGCACAAACCGATACTGCGGCACAAACAAAATCATTCTCTCTGAAAGAAGCCATTGATTACGCCTTAACGCATAATGCGCTTAACATGAATGCGGAGATTGATGTGCAGATGTCAAATGCCAAGAAGAATGAGATACGGGGCATGGGGATGCCGCAAATCAGCGGTAGCTTCGACATGAAGGACTATGTGGAATTGCCCACTCAGTTGTTGCCGGGCGAAGTTTTCGGTGGTCCTCCCGGCTCGTTCATTCCTGTTCAATTCGGAACAAAATACAATGCTACTGCGGGGGTTCAAGCCTCGCTCGGAATTTTTAACAGCGATTATATTGTTGCTTTGCAGTCATCCAAAACATTTCTTGAACTATCTCAAAAAAATGCACAGCGCACAAAGATTGAAACTACGGTTGCTGTGTCAAAAGCGTATTACAGCGTACTTGTTAACAGGCAGCGTTTGCAGTTATTGGAAGCTAACATACTACGCATAAAAAAACTGTTTGATGATACCAAAGCCTTAAACGAAAGCGGGTTTGTTGAGAAGATAGATGTTGACCGTGTGGAAGTGGCATACAATAACCTGATTGCTGAAAAGGAAAAGGTCGCACGGCTCATTGTGATTTCCGAATACCTGCTCAAATTTCAAATGGGGCTTGATGTTCAAACTCCGATATTACTCACCGATTCGATGAACTTCAATGAAATTCCTCAAATGCCTGATACAACTATTGTGGGAAAATTTGATTTTAAAAACCGCATTGAATATTCTCTTCTGTTAAATCAAAGAAAGCTGAATGAATTGGATTGGAAAAGAAACCGGATGGGGTATTTGCCAACCCTGTTCGCTTATGGCAATCTCAGTTCCCAAGCCCAGCGAAATGAATTTGACATTTTCAATACGAGCAAGCGGTGGTATCCGATTGGAATTATCGGGCTGACGCTCAATGTTCCGATTTTTGACGGGTTGCAAAAAAACTATCGCATACAGCAGTCGAAACTTTCTTTGATGAAAACACAAAACATGATTTCGTACACAGAGAATGCTATTAAGCTCGAAATAAGTTCAACACTCGTAGTGTATCAAAATGCGATTCAATCGCTGACCACACAAAAGAAAAACATGGAATTGGCTCAAGGTGTTTACGATGCTTCAAAGAAGAAATATGATGCGGGTGTGGGTTCAAGCCTTGAGGTGATGACTGCCGAAACTTCCTTAAAGGAAGCGCAGACCAATTATTACAATGCATTGTATGAATATTATGTGGCAAAAGTGGATTTAGATAAAGCAACGGGAGCAATCAAATAAAATAATTTATGAATACATTAAACAAACCTATCAATATGAAAAAACTGATTTTATCATTCGTCACCATTGGCATACTTGCTTCATGCGGAAGTTCTGACAAGCAAGCTCAACTTGATAAATTGAAAAAGCAGCGCACAGAAATAGATGCCGAGATTAAAACTCTGGAAACTGAACTGGCAGCAGAAAGCGGCAATAAGGAAAACAAAAAGACAAGAAGTGTATTGATAAGCGCACTTGATTTTCAACCTTTTCAACACTATATTGAAGTGCAGGGAAAAGTGGATGGCAATGAAAATGTGATTGTTAGTGCAAAGATGGGAGGTGCAGTAAGCAAAATCCTTGTTAAAGAAGGCGATAATGTAACCACAGGACAGGTTCTTGCTGAACTGGACAATCAGGTGATTTTGCAGGGTATGGAAGAATTAAAAACCGCCCTGAACTTTGCAACGACTATGTACGAGAAGCAAAAGAGTTTGTGGGATCAGAAAATAGGAACGGAAGTTCAGTACCTCTCCGCAAAGAACAACAAGGAAAGTTTGGAAAAGAAACTTGCCACCTTTCAGGAGCAATTAGAGATGATGCAGTTGAAATCCCCCATAAACGGAACTGTGGACGGCATTGATATTAAAATCGGTCAAACCATCATGCCCGGTATGCCCGCCATTCGTGTGGTGAATTTATCTAACCTCAAAGTGAAAGCTGAAGTAGCTGAAGCATATTCCTCAAAAGTGAAAAAAGGAAATGATGTTCTCATTTATTTTCCTGATATGAAGAAGGAAATCCGCTCAGTAATAGGTTATTCTGCAAAAGTGATTAACAATACCACACGCACTTTCATGGTAGAAAGTCCTTTGGAAAATAGTTTAGAATATAATCCCAATATGATAGCCGTATTAAAAATCGCGGATTACAAACAGGATTCCAGCATCGTTATTCCTTTAAATATTATTCAGAATGTAGGTGGGAGCGTTTATGTTTATGTTGCCGTAAACGAGGGTGGAAAAACAATTTCACGAAAGAAAGAAGTGGTTGTCGGACAAATTTACAATGGGAATGCTGAAATTAAAAGCGGCTTAACAAAGGGAGATAAACTTATTGTTACAGGATTTCAGGATTTGAATGATGGAGAATTGATAAAATTCTAATGTTCTGAAACCTGAAATAATTAATAAAAAAAATAACATTATGATAGAGAAGTTCAAGGAATTCAAGCCATCAAGCTGGGCAATAGATAACAGAACCAGTATATACATTATTACCATTTTCATTACGATTGCGGGGCTTATGTCCTACAATAGTTTGCCGAAGGAACAATTCCCTGACATCGTAATCCCAACCATTTATGTCAGCACTCCTTATCCCGGAACTTCTCCGAAGGATGTTGAAAATCTTGTTACCAAACAGATTGAAAAGCAAGTGAAGTCCATAGCGGGCGTAAAAAAAATTACAAGTAACTCCATACAGGATTTTTCAAACGTCATCGTGGAGTTCAATACGAATGTGGATGTGCCGGTTGCAAAGCAAAAAGTAAAAGATGCAGTTGACAAAGCGAAGAAAGACCTTCCCACCGATTTACCCGCTGACCCTAATGTGATGGAGGTTGAGTTTTCCGAATTT
>JBFLWC010000058.1:0-3116 GCA_040758415.1 Bacteroidota bacterium
GAAATTGACTAACGAATTTTGTTCATAAAAATTAGTAACAAAAGCAAAAAACTATAAGGAGGTATTATGAGAAAAGTGTTACTAATTATCGTTTGCCTGTTCATTTTAGCCGGCTGGGTAAAAGCTCAAGTTATTGCAGATTTTGAGAAAGATACAAACGGTTTTGCAGATAACGGGTGGGGAAAAGCTTTTACAACTGTACAAAAAATTGCCGACCCATCGGGAAAAAGCACAGGAGTTCTTGAACTTTCGTATGACGGTTCAAAGGGTGATAAGGGAGATATTCAAGCCGATAATATTGACGTAAAAAATGCTCAACTAATTACTTTCTTTGTTTGGCTCCCTGTAGGTATGCCCGATGGAATGGCAATTAAGACTTGGGGACAGGACGGTAAGAACTGGACCTGGCAGGACAATTATTATGATGTTAAAAATATTCCAAAAGGTGTTTGGTACCCGCTTAATTTCTACATAAAGCAGTCTAATATTAAAGATGCCAAGTTCGATGTTTATGCAAGTAAACTTGGTAAAATGGGATTGGAAGTTGCGGTTGGCAGCGCAGCTAATAAAACCTGGGCTGGAAAAATTTACATTGATAACGTTACTCTTATCGGCGCCGAACCATCTGTTATTGCAGATTTTGAGAATGACATTCAAAGTTACAAACAGCTTTGGGGCAGCTTTGCAAGTGTAAGTCAGGTTGCTGATCCTACTGCGAAGTCGAAAGGAGTAGCAGCATTGCAAGTTAATAAAACGGGCGGCGCATTTGGATTAGAAGCAACTACCGATGGATCGAAAGCCAACTTATTAGTTATGTGGGTTTGGCTGCCTGCTTCTATGCCTGACGATGCCGTCTTCAAAGTGTTTGCTCAGGATAATAAAGATTGGGCTTGGAATTCATCTTACTATACCGGCAATCAAATTCCTAAAGAAGTATGGTATCCAATATATTTTGATATGGCTGCTATACAGGCAACCCCGGGCAGTAAATTTGATCACATAGCTAACAAGATTGGAAAATTTGGATTAGATTTTGGAACAACAACATTTGCCGGAACATTTTATGTAGATAATATTTCGTTTGTAAGCGGACTAGCAGGAAAGAAGTGGGTCATTTCAAACTTTGAAGCGCCTGCTGCCGGAACACAAGGATTCACTATCCCCGGCTGGGCAAAAGCAATGACTTCTATTGAACGCTCTACAGAACTTAACGGTAATGGCGTTCTAAAGGGAAATCTAGATTTTACTAAAGATGCGAAGGGGGTAATTCAAAAAGATAATGTTAATCTCTACTCTACCGAAACAAGCACCGCGGCTACAGATATTTTGTTCGATATTTATATTCCTGCAGATATGCCTTTAGGCGCAGAACTTGGTTTTGTTATTAACGGTGCTGCTACAAATTACGCGTGGACAGAGATAAAACATTTTTTAACTGATAAACCAGATTCCGGAAATGCTTCACGCGGAAAGTGGAATACAATGCGCATCAACGTTGCAGACCTTGTTAAGAAAGGTATTGCAGACCCGCAAAAGAGCGCTCAACTTTTTGTGCAGGTTTATTATTCAACCGCGCAAACCTGGAAAGGTTCTGTTCTCTTCGACAATCTAACTTTGGTTGGAATTCCGGAACCCAAAGGTACTGTGGTTTCTCCAAAAACAACTGCTAAGGTTGTTAATTTTAATTTACAAACAGGAGGGACTTACGAATATGTACGCTTTGATTGGATTGACAACACATTAGGTTCAGAGACTTACAACATTTATGTGAGTGAAAAACCAATCACAGATTTGAAGGCAGCAGGTGTTGTTAAATTTGCTTCAGAAATTCCGCACGGCTTGCAAAAATACGGACATAGACCCTGGACCACTGACGGTTCTAAAAAGAATTATTATTATGCCATAACTGCATTCGATGGAATTAATGAAACACCTTTAACAGATGATAGTAGAGTTGGACCTATCTCCGTGCAAACAACAACAACTTTCAAAGCGCAATTCGTTTCAGATTTTTCTAAGAAATTTGTATTGGATGGCGTTGATGGTGAATTCCAGAATTATATCGGGAATCAGATTCTTCCAGAATCCGCAGGCGATGAGCAGGGACCAAACTGGAATTCTCAATCAACAGATATGAATTTTAGAGCTACGTTGGTTATTGATGAAAAATATCTTTATATCTCTGCCGTTGTAGCTGATGATGATTTAAGAAGTGATCCTGCTGCTCAAGCGTGGGAAGGTGATGCTTTAGAATTTTATATGGGCTTTTACGATGCAAAAGTGTTGAAAGAATTGCATCCGAAGAACAGTCCAAAAACTAAAGGAGACTGGAGAATTGGATTTAATTCTGATGGTAAAACTACGCTTGATGGACTTGGACCTTCTACTGTCCCCGGCATTCAATCGGCTGTGTTCCAAAAATTCACCGGCGATGGATATATTATTGAAGCGAGATTAGCACTCGATTCAGTTGCAGAAAATAGTAAATTCAAACTTACAAACGGTATGATGATGCCGTTGAGAATTGATGGGAACGATCAAGACCCGAGTAAGGGCGATAAAAAAAGAACCTTGATTATACAAGCCGGTGGAATGCCATCTAATAACGAAGTTGATCTTGATGAATCCTGGAAACGCCCGGCGACGTGGGGTTACCTGGAAGTTATTGGAGCTCCAATAACAGATGTTGCAAATGAAAGTAAACTTCCAACAGAATATGCTCTTTACAATAACTACCCCAATCCGTTTAACCCAACTACGAAAATAAAATATGATCTTCCCCAAGAGTCTGAAGTTATTCTGAAGGTCTATGATATTCTGGGCAGGGAAGTAGCAACACTTGTTGATATGAAACAGGCAGCCGGTTATCACGAAGTTTCTTTTAATGCTGCTAATCTGGCAACTGGAGTTTATATCTATAGAATATCTGCCACACAGCAAAGCGGGAAGCAAGCCGGCGGGTTTGTAAAATCCAGGAAGATGCTGCTGATCAAATAAAATTTTCTGTAGAGGTTGTCTCAAAAGTAATTATTTTTTCAAAATAGCACGCGGATGACACAGATTATAACTGATTTACACGGATTTCACATTTGAAAAATTACTTTTGAGACAACCTC
>JBFLWC010000059.1:0-2353 GCA_040758415.1 Bacteroidota bacterium
TTTCATTTCTTCATTAATTTTTTTTGCGCGAACATCTAAAGCGCCGCGAAAGATAAATGGAAAGCCCAAAACATTATTAACTTGATTCGGGTAATCGCTTCTTCCTGTTGCCATAATAATATCTTTGCGTGCTTCAATTGCATCTTCATACTTGATTTCCGGATCGGGGTTAGCCATTGCAAACATAACCGGATTCTTAGCCATTGCTTTAACCATCTCTTTAGAAACAACATCCCCTTTTGATAAACCAATAAACACATCTGCACCTTTCATCGCATCCATTAAATCTTTGTATTGAACTTCGGTTGCAAATTTCGCTTTGTATTTGTTCAGATCGGACCGGCTCTTGTTGATGTGTCCTTTAGTATCAAACATAGCAATGTTTTCTAAACGCACACCTGCGGCTATGTACATATTGCAGCAGGCAATTGCTGAAGCGCCGGCGCCATTAACTACAAGACGAATCTTATCCAATTTCTTTCCGGCAATTTCAACGGCATTAATTAGAGCAGCGCATGAGATAATAGCCGTTCCGTGCTGATCATCGTGAAAGACAGGAATGTTCATCGTCTTGATTAGTTCTTCTTCAATCTCGAAACATTCCGGCGCTTTGATATCTTCCAGATTGATTCCTCCGAATGTTGGTTCGAGAAGTTGAACAGCGCGTATTACTTCATTCGGGTCGTGAGTTTTCAATTCAATATCAAAAACATCTATATCGGCAAAACGTTTAAATAAAACACCCTTACCTTCCATAACAGGTTTACCAGCATGCGGACCAATATCACCTAATCCTAACACAGCCGTTCCGTTAGAAACAACAGCAACCAAATTTCCTTTAGCTGTAAACTTATAAACATCATCGTCATTTTTTTCAATTTCTCTGCACGGCTCTGCTACGCCCGGTGTGTAAGCAAGCGATAATTCTCTTGCAGTAAAGCAAGGTTTTGTGGGAACAACTTCAATCTTACCTTTTCTTCCCTCGCTATGATACTTTAGTGCATCTTCTTTTGTTGCGCTCATAAAATTTTTCCTTATGTTGATATTTGAATGGTGTCTTCGATATGATAAAAAAGATGAATTTGTCTTTCAAAAATTATGGATTTATTTAGAAACAAAAAAGCAGGTTTGGTAGAGACGTTGCATGCAACGTCTCTACAGCTGGAATTGTATACCTTATTGTTGTTGATGAATTTCCGCCAAAGGCGGATCCGCCTCCGGCGGAGAATGGATTCGGATAATTTTGTTCTACCACGAACTGATTCGGCGCTTCGGCAGGAGGGTATATCAGGGGCGCAAGTAGAACTGAGTTTATTAACACTATCAATTAATATGGCGAAGATAATTCTACAATCACAAATTTTGAGAGAATGATATCAAACTTTGCTATTTTTACAAACAAATGAACAGGGGCAAAGTTGGATAAAGAAAAATTCATAGTTGATTCTCTGAAAGAAAGCAGCGAATTAAAATTGAAAATAGAAAGCGCATGCAAGGCGGAAATATTAGTTGCAATTCAATCTCTTTCCGAAGCATTCAAAAAAGGTAAAAAACTTTTGCTTTGCGGCAACGGCGGCAGCGCTGCCGATTGCCAGCACATCGCAACAGAATTAATGATACGTTTAAGCCATCACATTCAGCGTCCCGCGCTGCCTGCAATTGCTTTAACAACGGACAGTTCCAATCTAACCGCCGGAGGGAATGATATCGGCTTTGAAAATGTTTTTGCACGTAACGTTGAAGGATTGGGTGCCGAAGGTGATGTGCTGCTTGCAATATCAACGAGTGGAAATTCTCCCAATATTATTAAAGCAGTCGAAAAGGCACATCAGAAAAAAATGTTTGTCATCGGTTTTCTTGGCGGCAGCGGCGGAAAGCTAAAGCCGTTAGTTGACCTTCCAATTATTATTCCTTCCTCGGATGTCCAAAGGATCCAGGAGGGACATATTACAATCGCGCATATTATTTGTGAGCTTGTGGAGTTGGAGTTATACGGATAGGTTTAATTGGGATTACTAAGTTTTTTTAAAATATGTTTTGCAAGGAATTCGTTTATTTCGTTGTGGCGAGGAACTGGCTGCGATATTTTTGTTTTAGAATTTTGATACCAATCATGTTTTCCGCCGTGTCTAATAAAAACACAGCCCATTTCTTCAATCTTTTTAATTAAGTCCTTCCGTTCCGTTTCAATTTAATTCCAGTTCAGCGACTTTTCGAACGTTAGGAATTTCACCACTTAATAGATCTTTATAAAGATCCTTAAGATTTTCTTGAAGCTCTTGGAAGGATTCACCCTGAGTCAAGTAATCGGGATATTCTTCCAGGTAACCAATCCATATATTTCCGTCCTGCC
>JBFLWC010000060.1:0-2059 GCA_040758415.1 Bacteroidota bacterium
TGTTGATTAATTTTTCAGGCAATAATAATAATTCTATTCGTGATCTGAAAAAGTAAAAAATAAATGAAGGACAGATTTTTTGGTAAGTTGTTTTAACATCAGTTCCATAATTTTTTTAATAGAGAGTGGAGAGAAACTAAATTCAATCTTTTCCTGTTATTTTATTATCATTCAACAAATAAATTGAAGGAGATATTATGATTGCAATAATGGGTGCAACAGGAAATATCGGAAGTAAATTAGCAGCACATCTTCTTGAAAAAGGAGAGAAGGTTAGAGTAATTGCTCGTTCTGCAGATAAGTTAAAAGAACTTGAAAACAAGGGCGCCAAAGTTTTTGCCGGAGATGCAGCTAATGTTGAATTTTTAACTGCGGCATTCACCGGCGCAGATGTTGTATTTGCATTAATTCCCCCGAACATGGCAGCAGAAAACATGCGCGCTTTCTATAATAGTTTTGGAGAAAAAATTGCGGAAGCAATTAGAAAATCCGGAGTGAAAAACGTTTTGAACTTGAGCAGCCACGGTGCAGAACTTTCTGAAGGAACCGGACCGATTAAAGGTCTGCACGATCAAGAAGAGCGGTTAAATAAGATCAACGGCGTTAACGTTCTTCATCTTCGTCCAACATATTTCATGGAAAATACTTTGATGTTTGCCGGAATGATCAAAAATATGGGAGTGATTGGATCTGCAATTAAAGGAGACGCAAAAATGGCAATGATTGCAACTAAAGATATTGCAAAAGTTGCAGCCGAGGAAATCTCAAAGAGAAATTTTTCCGGTGTAAAAGTAAGAGAGTTATACGGTCAGCGCAACGTTACTATGAATGAAGTTGCAGAAATTTTTGGAAATAAGATTGGCAAACCGGAACTCAAATACACACAGTTTCCGTACGATGTTGCCGAGAAAGGTTTTAGGCAGTTTGGAATTTCTGAAGACGTTGCAAAACAATATATTGAAATGAGCAAAGCATTTAACGAGGGAATGATAAAAATGCAGCCAAGAAATTCCGATAACACAACAGAAACAAGCATCGAAGAATTTTCTAATATCTTTGCTGCAGTTTATAACAGCCAATGAACGGCTCTTTTTAGCTCACCTTACGCAAGGATTAGAGGATTGAAAACTCTTAGGACTATCCGAAGGATTCTCCGTAAGGAGTCCTTCGGACCTACGGAAAAGTCCATATTATTAGTGTTATTTTTCAAACCCCAGCCTTAAGGCTGGGGTTGACAAATCCTAAAGGCATTAGGGCTTTAGCCCATTCTGCGTAAGGTGAGTTTTTAAAAACAAAAATGGTTACCTCCTTACTTGTAACAATTCCGTATCTCTCTAAATGTATTTATTTTAGAGACACACCTGGTACCACCACAATTTCATTTTGTAGAGACGGATCGAATCCGTCTCAAGATCGAATCCGTCTCGTATAGTATCCGCAGCAATGTATTCATTTTAGACGCACTCGGTGCGTCTCTACTTCTCCGTTGAACTGTTACAAATAGGGAGAAAGTGATATTGATTTGATGTTGGTGTCACTGTTATTTGATGAGCCACAGATCAATTTTTGCCGGATATTTGGTTATCTGCCATACGCACAAATTATAGAATTGAGCCGATTATCGTAGGAGAAAAAAGATTTGAGACTGATGATATTTACCCTATTATTGCCGTAGTTAAAGAACAAGGAATAGAAATAGCGCCTAATACTTATATTGATTCTGTTTCTTTAAGTAACTGGAAAAGGTCAGAATTCAGGCAGCTTAAATTTTATTGTCACTTCGCCGGTCCCCCAGTTTACTGTTATTCCTCTTCCTTCCATATCTGTCCAATACGACTTATTTTACAACTTTATTTGACTATTTCATTTTGTCTTGGACAACAGTGAATTATTTTACATTCCTATTTACTTTGAAATAATTTTTGCTAACTTGCGAATAACTTATACTATATCTTATATTAAGGCACCTCTAAAAATTGTTTTTTTACATTTCTCTAATTTGTGATGCGTCTCTTTTAAAAACTTTGTCTGGTAATAGAGTTCTAGTAACTAAAAAAAT
>JBFLWC010000061.1:0-5179 GCA_040758415.1 Bacteroidota bacterium
CCGCTTATGCTCAACTTCAGACAATGACGCTTTGCGGACAATTTGCTGATCCCATTGGAATGGCTGGCTCTCTTTTACCAATTGCCGTATTCGTTCTGCAGGAACACGCTGGTTTGTTTTTCCCACCCGCTCAAACACCTTCTCATGAATCCATACCGGCTTTATCGGACTTTCGATAACTGAAATGTGAATTATTTGTTTTCCGGAAAGTTCAATGGTTTCAATGGACGGGAAGACTTTCGGATCAGTTGCCAACTTAATATCATTGGCAAGTGATTCAATTGTCTTCTTTCCGATTTGAACTCCTGTTACAGCACCTGAATCTTCAACGCCGATATAGATAGAACCGCCGTGCGAATTTGAAAACGCAGAAACCGTTTCCAATATCTGCTCACTTTCTGAAAGCGATTTTTTGAATTCAACCGTTTCGCTTTCGCCGGAACGTGGTATGTTATTTAGATTCTTATTCACTAGAATAGAATATTTCTCATTTATGTTGAGGAAGTTTTGATTCCAACATCTTTACTATTGGGTCGATTGCCGTCAATGTTTTGTCCCATTTTATTCCGTTGGAATGATTATTAATGATGTCGGCAATATTGTCCTCTAACTTTTTGAATAGAACTATTTCAGATTTTTTCTCAAACATTTCCAATGATTGTAACGATCTCAAATTTATAGCTAATTGTCGCAGCGTAATCTCAATAATGTCTTTGATTTCTCCCTCAATAGGTCCATTCTGTGAAATTCGTTTAATTCTACTTTTCACCTCAAGAAATGCCTGTTTGAGTAGATAAATTAGATTTTCGCTAACACTAGTTTCAGATATTAACGAATGAGGGGCAACAATAAACATTATACTTGATTGTAACCGATAATAATCAATCTCTTCAATTTTCTTATGGGACTTTTGTAATTCTTCAATTTGTGGTGGCAAAGTTTTCAACACGTTTTTTACTTCGCTGATATCTTTTTGCAACGAAAACTGCATTGCTACCGGGAAGAACACTGCAAAAAGAGCTAGAAGCCCGACAGTAACCAATGAAATATTCATTAGTTGCTCTATCCATGCTCTTCTTTCTTCATGTTCAAGTGCAATAATAGATTCCATTTTTTGATTAATTCGTTCGGCAAATTCATTAGAATTTATCCTCATCCTTTTTGAGTAGCTTACAACGCTATCTACTGATCTGCCTATTCTCTCTTGAAATGTTTTGTTGCTGTTTTCGATTGTCGCCATTCCAGAATTCAAGATTTGGTAGTAGAGATAAAGAAATCCTAAAATTATAACGAGAATTATAATGCCGTAATGGTTAGTTTTTGAAGTATCCATCATAACCTAGCCTCTGTATTTACATTAGTTTTGATGTTTGTAGGCATCCCCAAATCAAATAATAAATCCCAATACTTGTCTCCGTTAGAACTTTGTACGAGAATGTCGTTTTCATTATCTGGTTGGAATAGTCTTACTAAAGCGTATTTTTCTTTTTGTGTGTTATCATAATATTTTGCAAACGCCATAGCTGCAGAATTATAAATTAAATCATCATGGGTAAATACAATTACCTGTGGTTCTAAATTTGTTTCTTTTAACCTATTTAAGAGTTTCAAGAAAAATGAGTATGCTTTATTCCGGCTGGCAATATCTGCTGCAAAAAATTCGTCATCAATTATAAAGGGTAAATTAATCTTTTCTCTTTTACGCACTTCCAACGCCAAGGCTATGGCAATGGCTGAAGCAAGCAGTCTATACCTAGAAGTATTTAAATAATCAGATGGTTTAATTTCTTGTTTTGATGTTTGTTCTCTAAGCCTAAAAAATAGCTTCTCAATAGTAGTTTCTCTATCCACTTGCACATCTCGATATTCCAAGACAATGTCAAACTCTCTCTCAGAATTATCGTCCCAAAATTCTTCAATTAAATTCTTTATAGAGCCGATGATTCCTTGGATAGAATCTTTAATGATGGAATTTCTTTCTTTGGTTATCCCGGAAAACAATCTTTCTATCCCATCTACTATTCGCTGATTGTCTTTTATCTGTTGGTTTATGCTCTTGATTTCTGATTCGATTTTTTCCTTATCGTTTTTCTGAGAACTTAATTTTGATTGAGTATTAACTTCTTTGGTTTTCAAAGTACTCTTACTAGTCAAAACTGCAATGGAAGTTCCCAATTGTGTATTATTAATTAATTCCTGAAGTTCGGTTTTTCGATTGTTTCTAAAAGCGATAAAGTCTTGATTTATTTTGTCTATCACTGAATGCCACAATGGAATAATTAAAGTCGTGGCGACATTTTCTATTTTCTCGAAATCACCTCTATACGGATCCTTGATTTTTTGAAATTCATTTATCGTCGAACTCACCTCTTCAAATTTATTAAAGTCTTCAATCGACTTAATTAATTTGCGGTTAGTTTCTAGCAGAGTAGAATTTGGATTAACACTTTGCATTTTTAATTGGTCTTGTTTTAATCCATTAGCTAAACTATCAATAAAATTACCGGTTGAAACTAACGCACTTTGCAGTTCTGTAAAAGCTTTTATTGTTGCAGTTTCCCTCTCACTGAATTTTTGATGCTTCTGGAATTGTTCATTAATGTGTTTTTCTATCTCAACAATAGAAAGATGCGATTTTCCACAAAAAGGACAGTCGGTTGACTCTCTAAGCAACTTTAATCCGATTTGCCAAAATTGGATCTCTTCTTTATTCCCACTAAACGATAGATATTCTCTAAGCTGCGAATAAGTAGAGGAATAGGATTTAGCAGAGTCTAAAAGAATCTTTGGAGTTATATTTATTGCGTCAAATACATTTAACATTTGATTAAGTGTCTGGACCTTTTTTTGACGCTCTGTTAATTCATTTTGATCATCATTAGAATCAATTTTTCTTAATTCTTCTTGGACGAGTTGTAGTTCTGCTTGTGTTTGTTCGATATCTTTCGATATTGAATCAAATTGTGATTTAAGTTGACTTAATCTGTTTATCTCTTTCCGTCGAGAATATTTGCTTAGATTTTTAAGAACATTGTACGCCTTGATAACCTCTCCAAGTCCAAGATATTCCGCAATCCTTTCTTCTAAACTTTCATCGGACATTTTACCAACTTCGTAAATGTCGTAATCACTAATAAAATGGGTCGAAGGCCTCGCCGTCCGTTCGAACGTTTCCCACTTCTTCCAAATTGGTTCAACAAGGGAATAAGAAGTTTGATTCGTTAACAGCTTAGCTTCAGTTTCAGTTGAAAGCGCACCAAACCTATTCAAATAAGCTCTTTCAGAATCAAAATCACGTTTCTCACTCCTCAAAAGTTTTTCACTGACTTCTTTACAATAAATATATTCTAGTGCTGAAAATATACTTGATTTGCCTGAACCATTTGTCCCTAATATTACCGCACTTTGAACTTCACCTTGCTTAGTTGTTAAATCAAATCCGTATAAATTTCCGTCTTTTGACTTGGGTATACCTCTAAGGCTAGATAAACGAATCCCCTTGATTCTAAAATCTGTTTCTGTAAGTTCTCTTTCAGGTTTTTGTTCAGCGGGTGAAAGTTCGGGCAATTTTGAGGTATCGGAATACTGGCGAAGAAGCCTTTGTAATTGTTCAAATATTTGTTCTGGTTTTTGTTTGTAATCAATTGCTGTCCCCCAGAACCGAGCAAACAAGTGAGCGACTATGTTGCCGTTTTGCTCAGCGACTACTCGATTAAGAACTTCTTTTAATTGTGTATCTGCATTCATAATTACCTCGATATATTTTACCCCACCTTCACCACTTTCAAACTCTCAATTCCCCTGTCATCAACAATCTTCACTGCAATTTGTTTGTAACTGCCGATTTCAAACGGAACAGAAACGTTGCCCCGGTACGCTTCGATCAATTCCTCGTCTATTTCTGCTTTCAGGTTTTTTGCAAGGCGTGACCATCCTTCATTCTCGCCGCTCATCGGGAAAAAGACCTGACGAGGAAAGAGCGCTCTGCCGTCGTAATCGGTGTCGAGCATCCAAACAGCAATGCGTTCTGCTCCACCGGATTCTATCTGTCCGGTTTTGGTGTTGTAATAATCGAATCCCTCAACCGTTACCTGCCATTTCCCTTTGTCGTCTCCCTTCTTTATTTGCTCAACACGAACATCCGGCTGACCGATAAGCCAGAAACTTTCATTGCTGGAACGGGCTTTCTTTAAATCTTCAGTCAGCAGATCGGGATTCATCTGCACCTTCAACAATGTAACTCCGGACCAATTCGTTTCATCAATATCTTTTGCCGCTTCGGGATCGAATTGAAATGCGGCAAAGACAACAACTTTCGGTTTCGGCACAAGCGTCTGCGCCTCATCAATCGCCAGTGCAACCTGACGCTGTTCCAGCGGCGCATGATCGGGTCCGAATGAAACAACTACGCTCTGCGCATCGTCTTTTGTTTCGCCGATTGCATGTAAGTATCGTGTTCCGGGAAGCGGCTCAAGCCGGGAGAATGTGATGAACTGTTTGTTCTTTCCCCGAATGCCGGTTCGCATCAATTCATCACGCCAATCGGATTGACGGAGCGTTTCTCCGCTGCGAGCGACAGATCGATCGCTTGCCGATTGCTGTGGCAATTCCCCGAGCGGCTTTACCACCGGTGCCGGAACTGCTTCAACAGTAAAAGGTCCGGTTACTCTTACTCTGTTTGTATCTACAAACGGCTGGTCATAAAGCGTTTCTTGTCCGGGCGGTTCGTTGTTGGCAATGGATTTTAATGTAATGTGAGGAACCGTTTTATACCTAAAGCCGCTGCCGATTCCTTCATCGCTGTGTGCAAGTTCAAAATAATCAAATGTTGCTGTCATTAATCTCTGTTTTGCGAGTGTAATGGCAACGCGGGATGTATCGCATGTTATCCAGCGTCTTCCCCAATTTTCTGCAACATACGCTGTTGTTCCGCTTCCACAAGTTGGGTCAAATACAATGTCGCCGGGGTCGGTGGTCATCAACATACAACGTTGAATTGTTTTTGTTGCAGTTTGAACTACATAAATTTTAGGATCAGACCTACTCATTATATGTATTAGTTAGAATATCATCTGACACAATATTAACTTAGTAACAATAGGAGGTGTCAGATGACTCAAAATCAAAAGATCATCAAGAACAAAGTCGGGTTACTTAATTTAGCCCAAACGCTCGGAAG
>JBFLWC010000062.1:0-5274 GCA_040758415.1 Bacteroidota bacterium
TTAGGAAAGAATTAGTATTAATGCGCGAAGATGAGCTGCGACGGGGAGCTAATCTTGTCGGTCCGCATAGAGACGATTTTATCTTCTCTATAAACAGACACGATTTGAAACGCTTTGGCTCACAAGGGCAGCACAAAACATTTCAGATAGCACTACGATTTGCGCAGTTTTTTTTCATGAAAGACAAACTTGGTAAAACACCTATCTTTTTAATGGACGATATTTTTGGAGAGCTAGATCTATACCGCGCAGGAAAAATTAGCGGGTATCTTCCCCGAATAGGTCAAGCATTTATTACTATGACAGACCTAACTAAAATAGAAGAGCTAAACATTAGTGCAGAAAGCATATTAATAAAAGTAAACAATGGTAAAGCAATTTACGCGTAGCAGTTTTAGAACAATTGGCGATGTTCTGAATAACGAAAGCGAATTTACAAGTCTGCGGGAACAGCTGAAGAATTATGACATTGTTGAAGAATTCGGAAAAATTTTTCCCGATCTTTCTCCGATTGCGAAAGCAGTAAAAGTGGATAAACAAGCTCTCTTCCTGCGGGTGGAGAACTCCGTTTGGAAAAGTGAACTTAACCTTCTTAAAAATTTGATCGTAGAAAAAATAAATAAGCATTTTAACAGACAAGTAATCAAAACAATAAGATTTTTGTAGAAGAGGAAAACTGAATAATTATGACAAAAGAAAAAATGAACGGCAGCAAAGGCGCTTCGGAAGAGTACACTGCTAAAAGTATAAATGTATTAAAAGGATTAGAAGCTGTTCGTAAACGACCGGCAATGTATATAGGTGATGTTGGTTCACGAGGACTTCATCACCTTATCAACGAAGTTGTTGATAACAGCATAGACGAGGCACTGGCGGGATACAACGATCGTGTGATAGTTACTATTCACAAAGATCAAAGTGTTACGGTGGAAGATCGGGGACGGGGAATTCCGGTTGATATACATCCCGAAGAAAAGAAATCTGCTCTTGAAGTTGTTATGACAGTTTTACACGCAGGCGGGAAGTTCGATAAAAGCTCGTACAAAGTTTCCGGCGGGCTGCACGGGGTAGGTGTTTCTGTTGTTAACGCGCTTTCCGAATGGTTGGTTGTAGAGGTTAAACGGGACGGAAAAATTTATTCGCAAGAATATAGGCGTGGAATTCCGAAAGCGCCGGTAAAACAAACCGGAACATACAAGAGTGATAATACCGGAACTAAAATTACTTTTATGCCGGATAAAGAAATTTTCAAAACAATAAAATTTCATTTCGATACCGTTGCAGAACGAATGCGCGAGCTTGCTTACTTGAATAAAGAAGTTACAATGACATTGAAAGATGAAACTGATGGACAGGAAGAGGTTTATAAATTCAAGGGCGGGTTGATTGATTTTGTAAAATATTTAGACGAAAACCGCTCTCCAATTCATAAACCTGTTTTCATCGAAGGGGAAAAAGACAATACTCCTGTTGAAATTGCTTTTGAGTACAGCGATTCATACTCAGAAAATGTTCACTCGTATGTAAACAACATCAACACTATAGAGGGCGGAACACACCTTGTGGGTTTTAGAACTGCCCTAACAAGAACATTCAACAACTACGCATATAAAAACGGACTAATCAAAGACAGCAGTAAAATTACGTTGACCGGCGATGACTTTAAAGAAGGGCTAACCGCAGTAATTTCCGTAAAGGTGTTGGAGCCACAGTTTGAGGGACAAACTAAAACAAAACTTGGTAACGGAGAGGTAAAATCTGCTGTTGAAACTTTGGTCGGAGAAAAACTTTCTGAGTATCTTGAGGAAAATCCTTCAGTCGCAAAAAAAATAATTGATAAATGTATACGCGCAGCGGAAGCACGGGAAGCAGCGCGTAAAGCGCGGGAATTAGTGAGAAGAAAAAATGCACTTGATACTATGCACCTTCCAGGCAAACTTGCAGATTGCTCTATTAACGATCCTGAACATTGTGAAATATATATCGTTGAAGGAGATTCCGCAGGCGGTTCTGCAAAGATGGGGCGCGATAGAAGATTCCAGGCAATTCTTCCGATCAAAGGAAAAATTTTAAATGTAGAGAAAGCAAAGATTAATAAAATTCTCGAGAACTTAGAAATTCAAGCGATGGTTTCTGCAATCGGTGCAGGCATTGGCGAAGAGTTTGATCATGAAAAGGCACGTTACGGAAAAATAATTTTGATGACCGATGCCGATGTGGATGGCAGCCACATCCGTACTCTTCTTCTTACTTTTTTTTACCGGCACATGAAAGAGCTAATTGCAGCAGGAAAAGTTTATATTGCACAGCCGCCGCTTTATAAAATTAAAAAAGGCAAAGAAGAACATTACGCTTTTGATGACGAAGAGCGCGAAAAAATTTTGAAGCGATTAAAAGCCGACGGCAAGGGTAAAGAAGAAAAAATAGTTGTCTCTGAAGAAATAGAAGAAACCGAAGAAAACGAGCAGCAGGTTAAAGGAGTAGTAATTTCTCGCTACAAAGGGTTAGGTGAAATGAACCCCGAACAATTGTGGTCAACAACAATGAATCCCGAAACAAGAACGGTCTTGCAGGTAAGTGTAGAGAGCGCAGCAGCGGCAGATAAAATTTTTGAAACACTTATGGGAGATGCAGTTGAGCCGCGCCGCGCGTTTATTGAGAAACACGCTAAGTATGCTAAACTTGATATATAAATTATGCTAAAAAGTTTTTCTTGCTCTTACTCTTTTTTATTCTGAAATACGAGAGAAGGAGAAATAGTAAGATTAAAAAATGTTATCGGTGAGATTTTTTAATGCAAGTCAATTTTTTATTCTTGCCCATGCTCTTATTCTTGCTCTTGCTCACGCTCTTGCAAGTATAGATCAAGAACAAGAGCAAGAATAAGAATAAGAGCACGAGCAAGAAGAATGCAAGACAAGCAAACATATCATCAATTGGTTTTAGAACAAGCGCGGAAAGATTTTACAGCATTAGATAAAAACTTAACCGTTGATGAGACGTTAAGAAAAATTAGAGAAGAAGGAGCGGGCGGAAGGATTGTTTACTTCTATGTTGTTGATGAAAACAAAAAATTAGTTGGTGTGCTGCCAACACGCAGACTGTTAACCGGCAAAGCAGAACAAAAGATTGAAGAGTTGATGGTCAAGCGTGTTGCAGCGCTTCCTAAAACAGCTACGGTTTATGATGCGTGCGAGTTCTTTGTTACTTATAAATTTCTTGCCTTCCCGATTGTTGACGAGGAAAGGAAATTAATCGGAATAGTTGATGTAAATCTTTTTACTGAAGAACTTCTTGGTGTAGAAGAACTGGAAGACCGTAATGATGTTTTTGAAGAGATAGGTTTTAAAATTTCCGAAGTAAAAAATGCATCCCCTTTAAAAGCATGGCGTTACAGATTTCCATGGATACTTTCAACAATTACCGGCGGAACGATTTGTGCGCTGCTTGCAGGTTTATTTGAAGCAACACTTACAGAAAGCATTTTAGTGGCTTTCTTTTTAACGTTAATGCTGGGATTAGGCGAAAGTATAAGCATTCAATCAATGACCGTAACGATACAAACATTGCACTCAACTCAGCCGTCATTAAAATGGTATTTGAAAAATTTGTTCAGAGAAATTCAAACAGCGTCTTTGATAGGGTTAAGCAGCAGTGTTTTGGTCGGTTTAGTCATTGTTGTTTGGAAGAGGAATATGTTGGCAGCTACAGTGGTTGGGTCGAGCATTATTCTGGTTCAGTTGATTGCTGCGGTTTTGGGGTTGAGCATCCCTGCGCTGTTGCACAAAACAAAGCTTGACCCGAAGATATCAGCCGGACCAATTACTCTTGCGCTGACAGACATTTGCACAATACTTTTTTACCTTGGGCTGGCTACGTTAATTTTATGAATCTTGCTCTTATTCTTGCTCTTATTCTTATTCTTGCTCTTATTCCTGCTCTTGTTCTTATTCCTGCTCTGCCCTTTTCAAATACTGAAAAAAGAGCAAAAGCAAGAGCACGAGCAAGAATAAGAGCAAGGAAATTAGAACAAAAAACATCTTGTACTATTGATAATTTTTTTGAAAAATGCCCCCTCCATCTCCCCCAAAGGGGGAGAGAAGAATGCTTGGTCGGAGTATTGACTCCGACCTGCGCTGAATGATACCCCCGACCCAAGTGTCGGGGTATTTAACGTCCTCCCCTTTGGCATAGCCACTATGTGGGGAGGATTTTCCCGTAAGGATTCTGGCATAGCCATTCCTTCGGAACTTCGGAAAGGTGGGGCGAGTAAAGTATAACAAGGAAGAAATTGTGTTAGAGCAGATGAATTCAGAAAAGAAAAAAGCACCAAGAAACAGAACACTAACACTATCAGACGAGGAACAATCTTTATACAATAAAGAGCTGCTAAGAATTTATGAACCAATAACAATTTCTCAATTGGAAAATAAAACCATAAACCAGAATTTGTTTGAAGTGCTGGAATTTCTTCCTCAAGAATTTGTTGATTTGATGTTTATAGATCCGCCATATAACCTGACAAAAAAATTTAACGGAAATATATTCAAAGAAATGTCTTTAGAAGAATATGCTGAATGGATTGATTCATGGATTACAAAATTAATTCCGACACTGAAGAAAACGTCTTCTATTTATATTTGCTGCGATTGGCGCTCTTCAGGTGCAATTCAACGGGTGGTGGAAAAATATTTTAAGGTGAGAAATAGAATTACATGGGAAAGAGAAAAAGGAAGAGGTGCTAAAGCTAATTGGAAAAACAATGCAGAAGATATTTGGTTTTGTACTGTTTCTAATGATTTCGTTTTTAATGTTGAGGAAGTAAAATTGAAAAAGAAAGTAATTGCACCATATACTTACGAAAATGGAGAGCCCAGGGATTGGTTTAAAGAAGAAGAAGGAACTGGATTCAGATTAACTTTTCCCTCTAATATTTGGACAGATATTTCTATTCCTTATTGGTCTATGCCTGAAAACACAAATCATCCAACACAAAAGCCGGAAAAACTTATTGCAAAAATTATTCTGGCTTCCAGCAACACGGGGGATTTTGTTTTTGATCCTTTTTTGGGTGTGGGAACGACATCGGTAGTAGCAAAAAAACTGGGCAGAAAGTATGCCGGCGTGGAAGTTGACGAAGCTTATGCCTGTCTTGCACTAAAAAGATTACACTTGGCTGATTATGATAAAACTATTCAGGGTTACTGTGATGGAGTTTTTTGGGAAAGAAACTCATTAACAGAACAGAAGAGGAATCTTGGTAAAAAAGAAAAT